>NZ_JAVVFL010000065.1:0-9891 GCF_032250635.1 Sulfurimonas sp. | reverse complement strand
CAATAAAAGTGAGTTTGATTTAGGTCAGCTTTGCGAAGAGGTGGGGTTAAATTTCGCATCAAAATATAGAGACAGAGACATACAGATTGATGTTAAAAAGCTGATGGTAACAAGCGATAAAACAATGATGGAGTTGGTTTTGGACAACTTGGTTGATAATGCTTTAAAATATTCAAACAGCGATGTGTTTATAACTCTGAAAGAGAATAAGATTATTGTTCAAGACAGCGGTGTCGGCATAAAAGAGGAGCATCTTCAAAAAATTACAAATAAGTTTTACAGGGTAGATAAAAACAGTTGGGACAACTCCATGGGATTAGGGCTGGCTATGGTAACTTATGTTTTAAAACTGCTCGGCACCTCTTTGGAGATAAGTTCGGAGTTTGGCAAAGGCTCCGCGTTTAGTTTTAGCGTTGAAAATATGATAAAGAGTTAAATTTTTGACTGAATAGTCATCTTTTTGGCTTCAAAAAGTTCTACGGCTTTTTGAACCATAATCTCATCCTTAATCTCTGCAGCGTCGATCTCTCTGGAGTTATCGCTGCTTTGACAATTTGTCACACAGCTTGCACTCCCTCCCATCTCAGCATCTTCTATCATTGAGGTAGATTGGACATACTGCTGGGTCTCTTCCCTTTGAGGAATACTCTCTTTTTCTGGTGTATCTTCAGCTATTTTTGTGCAAGGCTCATGTTTTATTTTCGTTTCAAATCCAAAAATCTCTCTAACAAACTGTTTTATTACGGAGTAGCCGTGAGTCAGAACCTTTTTACACTCTCCATCGGCACAACTCTCCCATGTAAGCGCATCGTTCTCAAAAGAGACAAAGGAGATGTTTTTCTCAAAACACTCTCCAAGCTCCGGGCTTCTATCTTTTAGTTTAGCTATGAGCTCTTCAAACATTTTTGTATTGATAGATACGGGCGGCTCCGCTTTTGTTTGCTCTATCTCAGGTTCGTTCTCTTTGTTGTTGCTGATTTCACTCTGTGGCTCACTTTGCGGAGCAGCGCATGAGATAGAAGGTCTTTGAATCTCTTTTTGAAGAGACTCTATCATCTGGTCTACCTCTTTTATGCGGAGTGCTTCTACCATTTTGAAAAATATAAGTGAGAGCACAAAAGAGCCGTCTGCATTTATGCTAAAGAGATATTTGGAATCGCTTAGAATTCTGAAAAATCTATCAAGAACAAGCGTGGAATAGAGCGCGTCGCCCCCGTACATTCTCTCTTTGAGGTAGGCTATAAGTTCATCGACGACCATCTCAGCCTCATACTCCTCTAAAATCTTTGTAAACGCAACAAGTGCGGCATAATCTTTTGCAAAAACTGCTCCAAAGAGTTTGTTGATAAACTCTGGGTCCACAAGTCCCAGCATATCCGTAACTGTGCGGACATCCACATGATTTTTGGAGTAGATGATTGCTTGATCAAGGAGAGTGAGCGTATCTCTTAAGCTTCCGCTTCCGCTTCTTGCCAAAATCTCCAAAGCCTCAATCTCATACTTAATCCCTTCAAGATTGAGAATGTGCGCTAAATGTTCTGCTATTTTATTTGTAGCAATCGATTTAAACCTAAAGTGCTGTGTACGGCTTAAGATGGTTGCCGGAAGCTTTAGAGGGTCTGTGGTTGCGAGTATAAATTTCACATAAGAGGGCGGTTCCTCAAGAGTTTTTAAAAGAGCATTAAAAGCAGAGGGTGTCAGCATGTGAACTTCATCTATGATAAATATCTTAAATCTGGCACTTGAGGGTTTGTATTTTGTCTGTTCAATTAGGTCACGAATATCGTCTATACCGCGGTTTGATGCCGCATCCATCTCAACTATATCTATATGGCGGTTTTGTAGTGAATCTACGCAGTTTTGGCAACTTCCGCACGGCTGATGAGTTATACCAGTCTCACAGATAAGAGCTTTTGCAAATATGCGCGCAGTTGAGGTTTTACCGCTTCCTCTGAGTCCTGAGAAGAGATATGCATGAGAGAGTCTGTTGGCATCAAGCGCAAGTGAGAGAGTTTGGGAAACCGTTTCTTGACCTATAAGCTCGTCAAAGTTTCTGGGTCTATACTTTCTTGCTAATACTTCTGAACTCGCTCTCACATACACTCTCCATCTTTAGTTGAAGTGATTCTAACATTTATAGGGTTAAAAAATCATAACAGACAACTTATAGAGATGTGGCTGCTCTCTTGTTTTGCAACTTTTTTTTGAAGAGACAAGATGTTGTTTATATGATCAGCGTTTCTTCTGCTCGCATTGCTGCGCACTACTAGCACTGAAGCGCTTACGCAAAGAAGAGGAAATCTTTTTTTACTCCCCTCTCTATCCGTGGAGATGATGTAGTTTTTCTTTTTGTCCTCTTTTGAGTAGAGCTCTCTTGCGTCATACTCAAATTTTTGTACTATTTTAGAGAGTGCTTCCGTGTACTTCTCTTCATTCTCTTTTGTCGATTCAACGGCTACAAAAAAATCATCTCCTCCTATATGTCCTTTGAAAAACTCAGGCGGCAGATTTTTTCTCAAAATATCTGCAAAAAGCATAATTGCTCTATCTCCGTTTCTAAATCCGTATACATCATTAAAGGCTTTAAAATTGTCTAAATCAAAGTAGCATAAAATATAAGTTTTTTCACTCTCTATAATCTCTGAGATAAGCTTTTCTATCATGGAGTTTCCGGGGAGTTTTGTCAGAGGATTTTGCTCCCTTGCATGGATGATATTTTGCTCGCTCATAATGGTAATAATTGCTCTTGCAGACAAAAAACCGTAATATTTTGAGTTGTTTGTAAGGATAATGCCGATGGATTCCGAATTGTTTGAAAAGAGCTCAATGATTGTAGACATGTTGCAGTTTATCTCTGTTATCCCGCATGGTTCTATAAGATTTATTAGCTTTGATTTTTTAGCACCGTTATTTGTCAGCAGTGACCTTCCATAAGGAGAGTAGATAAACTCCTTAATCTTGTTCTCTTGCAAAATGCCCACCGGCTCGTTGTTGGAGTTTACAATAGTGACCGTATCTGTTAGAGGATTCTTTTGAAAATACTCCACGACATTTTTTACCTCGGCATCAATAGAAAAAGGGGGTGTTGTGTCTAAAAATGTCTCAATTTGGCAAGCACTCTCGGTCACTCTTTTTTCACTGTTTAAGATATTTAAAACATGAGGATACTCCTGCGCTATTTCCGATGCAAGCAGAGTCGGTCTTTGGATAAAATACCCTTGAACGAAATGGCACCCTATATCTCTGCAGGTAAGCAGCTCCTCTTTAGTTTCAATTCCCTCTGCTATGACTTTTATGCCAAGTTGAACTGCCAAATGAGTGATGCTTCTTGCCATAAGCTTTTTTTTCGCATCTTTTTGTATGTCGCTTAAGAAAAATCTGTCTATTTTTATGATGTCTGGTTTGCTATCATAAAGAAGTTTGTACCCAGAATAACCGACCCCAAAATCATCTATGGCTATACAAAAATCCTCGCTCTTGTAGTGCGCTAAAACCTCTTGCATCCTTGAGACATTTGAGATCTCATGGCGCTCTGAAATTTCAAAGCAGATTCTGTTTTTACCGATGCCGTAGTGTTTTAAAAGTTTGCCGGTATTTCCATGCTTAAAATTTGGCATATCAAGAAGTCTGTTGTCAAGATTATAGAAGAGTTTTATCTCTTCTTGGTTATCTATTGTTATAAGTTTTTTAAGGGCTTTTTTTCTTAGTTTTAAGTCAAACGAGTAAAGCAGGTTGTCTTCATAGACTGTATCAAAAAGCTCAAAAATTGAGTTAAAGCCAACCTCTTTATAGTTTCTAAGAAGTGCCTCAACCGCAAAAATCTTTCCGGTATGAATATTTACAATAGGTTGAAACGCAACATCTAAAGTTTTTAAGTTGCGAATCCATTTTTTAGGGAGTTCAAGTTTCATACTGCTATTTTAATGCTTAATTATTTCAGGAGTGTTACATCAATGCTTTTTGCCTGCAACTGCAGCGGCTCTATATTTTCTTGACAATAGTGTCTTCAATCTATATAATGAATGTAAGTTATTACCGTTTTTTTTGGTAATAAGAAAACCAAAGGAGTCTTAAATGGCAAAAGTACTGGACAAGAAAGTTATCAAAAAAGTAGCAAAAAAAGCTATTAAAAAAGCGAATATCGCTAAAAATGATATCAAAAAAGCTACAAAAAAAGTGGCGAAAACGGTTGCGAAAAAAGGTTTGACTGCTAAGAAAGATGCTAAAAAGTTAGCAAAAAAAATTGCGAAGAAGTTTTAACTACACTTTTTATTCCAGAGACAATCTGGAATAAAATTCTCTCACACTACAAAAGAAGCCACTTTTTTGCTATGTTTCTTAGTGATTCCGGATTTTCTGAAGCAAAAAACTCCAATCGCGAATTCTCATATCTTTTACTAAAATCAAACTCTTTTTCAAGATACTCGACTATGGCATTGCCTGAGTGGATAAGTACGCTTTTTTTGCTAAAGTGGTTCTGCAGAGCCTCTGAAATAAGGGGAAAATGGGTACAGCCTAAAATAATTGCATCGGGAGCCGTAATGCTTCCAAAATAGTGTCTAAAAGTTGCCTCTAGAACCTCTCCCTCATAAATCTCCTCTTCAACAATGGGAACAAAGAGCCCCGTCGCTTTTGCTTGAAGATTGTAAAATCCCTCTGCATGCAGTCCTATTTCATACGCCCTAGAGTTGATTGTCGCCTTTGTTCCAAGGATGAGTATGTTTGCATTTTTATCTTTGAGCGCATTTGCAGTTGCCAAAATCCCCGCTTCAACAACGCCGATAACCGGACAAGAGGAGACTTCTCGCATCTCATCAAGCGCATGCGCGCTTACAGTGTTACATGCTACGATTATGAGGTCAAGGTCAAAGTTTTTGAAAAACTCTACGGCTTCTATGGCGTAGCGAATGATAGTGGTTTTGTCTTTTATGCCATAAGGAACTCTCGCAGTGTCTCCAAAATAGACTATTTCCGCGAAAAGATTGTGTTCAAGCAGGGATTTTACAACAGTTAAGCCGCCTATCCCGCTGTCAAATACACCGACTTTCATTACTGATTTGGGTTCATACTTTCAAGGAACTCTTCATTTGTAGCTTTTTTGCCCATGGTAGAGTAAACAAACTTGAGCGCTTCTATCTCATTTTCTTGTTTATGAATCATCTGACGTAGTATAAATACTTTTTGTAGAATTTCCGGCGCGATAAGAAGCTCATCTTTTCTCGTTCCCGATTTTAGAATATCCATAGCAGGGAAGATTCTTCTGTCTGCTATTTTGCGGTCAAGAACAACCTCGGAGTTGCCTGTTCCTTTGAACTCTTCAAAGATGACTTCATCCATTCTGCTCCCCGTATCTACAAGAGCAGTAGCGATGATAGTCAAGCTTCCGCCGTTTTCTATGTTTCTAGCAGCTCCGAAAAATCTTTTTGGTTTATGCAGTGCATTTGCATCGACACCGCCCGATAAAACCTTGCCGCTTGAAGGTGTTACGGTATTGTAAGCACGTGCTAGACGGGTAATGGAGTCAAGAAGAATAACGACATCACGACCAAGTTCAACGCGTCTTTTTGCTTTTTCTATAACCATCTCAGCCACTTTTACATGGTTTTTTGCAGGCATGTCAAATGTAGAGCTGTAAACCTCGCCTTTTACGCTTCTCTCCATGTCCGTTACCTCTTCAGGTCTCTCATCAACCAAAAGTACCATTAAGTCAATTTCAGGATGATTGTGCGTTATGCCATGAGCAATCTCTTTTAAAAGCTCTGTTTTACCGCTCCTTGGAGGTGCTACGATAAGTCCGCGCTGCCCCTTGCCGATAGGAACAAAAAGGTCCATCATTCGACCGGTTAAGCCTTTTTCTCTGTATTCTAGTTTGATTTGATCTGCTGCATAAAGAGGAGTGAGGTTTTCAAAGAGAGGTCTTTTTTTGCTCTCTTCGGGAGGGAGACCGTTGACCGCTTCTATTTTAATAAGCGCATAGTATCTCTCTTGCTCTTTTGGAGGGCGAACCTGACCCGTTACTACATCTCCGTTACGAAGAGCGAAACGTTTGATTTGGGTGTTTGAGACATACGCATCGTTGATGCTCTCGTCAAAACTTTTATCAATCGAGCGGATAAAACCATAACCATCCTGCATAATCTCCAAAATACCGCTAAAGAGAATAAACCCGCCCTGTTCCGTTTGAGCTTTTAATATCTCAAAGATAAGGTCTTGGCGTTTAAGTTCATTTGGGTTGTCGATGTTGAGCTCAGTAGCCATTGCCGTGAGTTCATCTATGCCTTTTATGCGTAAATCTTCGACGCTTACGCCTTTTACCGGATTGTGTGTTCTTGTTTTTGGGTTGGTTTTGTTGCTTGTTTTGCGAGGTTGTTGTGGAGTGTTTTCACTCATATGGTAGCTGCCTTAATGTTTTTAGATTTTGCCCTGTGGGTATTAATTGTATGTTGCATAGGGAAAGAGTAATTTTAATGCCACAATTTTACACTAATAGAAGTTATAATGTCAAGTAATACTCTCAATAGCTACTCCCATGCACTTTAGTTAGCCTGTTTTAGTTTTGTATTTAAGAGATGAAAGAGCATTTTTTATCTCAAAAGCGTGATGATTTCACCTTATAAAAAAATTTGAATTTTAGTGATAGAATTACGGTATGAAAAAAAGATACAGAATTTTAGTAACAAACGATGACGGATATGAGGCAAAAGGGCTTTTAAGTTTAGTAAAAGCTCTTAGAGAGATAGAAGATGTTGAGGTTACGGTAGTGGCTCCTGCAAGCGAGAAGTCTGCATGCGGGCACTCGCTTACCATCATCCGTCCTCTTCGTTTTATAGGCATAGAGGACAACTTTTTCAAGCTAGATGACGGAACTCCCAGCGACTGCGTATATCTTGCCCTTAGCACGATATTTGTGGACGCAAAGCCTGACTTGCTTATCAGCGGAATAAACCGCGGCTCAAATATGGGCGAGGATATTACCTACTCCGGAACGGCTGCGGGAGCGATGGAGGGTGTTTTACATGGCATCCCATCCATAGCCATCTCTCAGGTGATGGACTTTACCGATCCCGGCGGTGATTTTACTTTGGCGCAAGAGACCATCAAGAAGCTTGTTGCAAAGATAAAAGAGGGCTCTTTTCCTCTTCCTGAGAGAGAATTTTTAAATGTAAACATCCCTCCAAATATTGATTTAGAGAACCCGAAAATGTTCATTACCTATGCGGGATACAGACTCTACGCAAACGACTCGCATCTTCACAGAAACCCAAGAGGCGAGGAGTACTACTGGCTGGGAACGCATCCGCTTAACTTCTCTGCGCGTGAGGGGAAAAAAGGTGTGAGCGATTATGAGGCGATAAAATCGGGAAATATATCCATAACACCCATACAGCTTGATATGAGTGCATACGAAAGCATAAATAGACTTGAAGAGTGGATAGAGCAAAATTGAGACATGAGCGTATAAAAACTCTCTTTGGAGATGACTTTTCTAAACTTCAAAATGCGAAAGTTTTGCTTCTGGGAGTCGGAGGGGTAGGTGGACACTGCCTTGACTGCCTCAGCAGAAGCGGTGTGGAGCATATAACAATCGTAGATTTTGATACCTATGACAAGTCTAACCAAAACCGTCAGATGTGGTCGGAGCTGCATGAGGGAGAGGTCAAGGTAGAGGCGCTTAAAAAACACTATCCACATGTAGAGATCATAAACGCAAAGATAGATGAGCAGTGGGTTTGGGATTTTGACTTTGAGCCTTATGACGTAGTTCTCGATGCCATTGACGACACAAGAGCAAAGCTCGCTCTTGCGCAGAAGTGCTATAAAAAACTTATCTCATCATTCGGCTCGGCAAAAAGAGTTGACCCTACAAAGGTACATGTAGAGGATATTTGGAAGAGCCACGGCGACAGATTCGGCTCAAAAATCCGCTATGAACTTAAAAAACGCGGTTTTAAGAAAAAGTATAAAGTAATCTTTAGCACCGAACATGCAAAAGTAAAAGAGAAGGGCAGTTTTAGCGCCGTAACCGGAACTTTCGGACTTGTCATGTGTGCAGAAGCCGTGAAAAAAATAGTCTCAAAATAGAGGAGTGTTTGGATGATTGATAGTTTTGATTTAAATGAGCCGCTTGTATGCGAAGGTATAGTCGGTGATGGTTGCGGCGGCGGGAGAATATTTTTTATAAAAGACGAAACCCTCTACGCGCACGACCCACTCTCAAAAGAGAACAGAGAACTGCTAAAAGATATAAAAAAAGCAAAAAGCATAAGCAAAAGAGGCTGCATTGTAACGATAGAGTGCCAAGAACAAAAGATAGAGTTCGACCTCTCAAAAATAGCCCCTCGCTAAAAAAGTTTGGTATAATAAGTAAAAAATTTATGGTTGCAGGGTAACGTATTTATGGAAAAAATTGAGCCGATGACACTGTTTGGATATAACAAGCTCCAAGCAGAAGTTAAAAATTTAAAAAGTGTAAAAAGACCGGCTGTGGTTAAGGCGATAGAAGAGGCTCTTGAACATGGCGATCTGAAGGAAAATGCCGAGTATCATGCGGCAAAAGAGCAGCAAAAACAGATTGATAACCGTCTGCAAGAACTCTCAGAGATAATAGGAAGCGCAAAGATTGTAGATCCTAGTGATCTTGAACATGCAAAAGTAAGTTTTGGCTCAACGGTTGTCGTTAGTGATGTTAAGAGCGATGAAGAGTTTACATATACTATAGTCGGCGGGTGCGAAAGCAATCCTGAGATGGGGTTAATCTCTTTCAACTCGCCTTTGGCAAAGCAGCTTTTAGGACGTGAAGAGGGGGATGAGATTAAAGTTCAGCTTCCAAACGCAACAAAAGAGTTTGAGATAGTTGAAGTAAGGTATCAGGAGATAGTTTTTGAGTGCAATTAATGTTGGAGTCATAGGTGCAAGCGGCTATACAGGGCTTGAACTTTTAAAGATTCTAGTACATCATCCAAAATTTAACCTCTCATATGTTGCAAACACTGAGGGCGGAACGACTCTTTCATCTCTTCACCCATCGCTTGCCAAAGTTTGTGACTTGGAGGTCAAAAAAGCCGATGTTGAGGAGTGTGCATCTGGCTGTGAGCTTGTCTTTTTAGCACTTCCGCATCAAACGGCTATGGCTTATGTAAAGCCTTTGATAGAAAAAGGCTTAAAAGTCGTTGACCTCTCTGCAGACTATAGATTGCCTCAAGATATTTATGAAGCATTTTACTGTCCTCATACAGATACACAAAATTTGGTACATGCAGTCTACGGTCTTCCTGAGTTGTTTCGTGAGGAGCTAAAAAGTGCAAAACTCGTAGCAAATCCGGGATGCTTTCCGACTAGTGCGATTTTAGGAGTTTTGCCTTTTATGGGTAAAAGAGTCAAACATACGCCAATCATAATAGATGCTAAAACAGGTGTGAGCGGAGCGGGTAAAAAACTGAGCGAGACAACGCACTTTGTAAATGTAAACGACAATCTTTTTGCATACAATCCGCTCATGCATAGACATGCGCCCGAAATCGCTCAAAAACTAGGTGTTGATTTTGACGAGGTTCATTTTGTTCCGCATCTGGTTCCTATAACGCGTGGAATGTTAAGTTCTATCTATATCCAAGTAGATGGAGATTTTGACGCGCATGAACTCCTTGAAGCATACTATAAAGATGCTAAACATGTAAGAGTGAGCAAAAATCCTGTTGATATGAAAAACGTAGCGGGAACAAACTTTTGCGACATATATGTAAAGCAAAAAGGCAATGTTCTTTTTATCTCAAGTGCGATAGACAACCTCATGAGAGGCGCATCTTCAGCGGCAGTCGTCAATGCAAACCTGATAATGGGGCTTGATGAAGATTTAGGGATACCAAACATAGCTTATGTCCCATAATTTAG
>NZ_JAVVFL010000064.1:0-9948 GCF_032250635.1 Sulfurimonas sp. | reverse complement strand
CAACGGTTGACCCAACAGTAACTCTTGCAGCAGATGCACCACTAGTAATAGTTATACCAGATTTGAATCCTGAAATTGTTCAAGATTATGAAGATGAAACTTTTACAAATTATGATCCAATGATTAACTCTAGTACTAGTACTGGTATTTTAGAATTTGATGGATATGCAAGAAGTGTTTCTATGACAATTAAAAGTTTTGATGGAAGACCAGGGAATGATACTGGAATCGTTGAATTGTTAAGAGATGGTGTAGTAATAGAAACTTATTCTTTAAATGATTATCTGACTACAAATCCTAGTGGATCAAAAGGTATACCTCTTACTTTTACATCTGATGTTTATTTTAATGAAGTTCGTGTAAGTAATACATCTACAAATGATCAATTTAAAGTCGAAGACGTAACTCTTGTTTCCCCTTATTTAGTGACTTATAGTATTGATGCAAGTGCAGCAGTGACAGATGATGGTGAAATTTTGAGTAATCTTATACTCAAAGTTCCATCTTCTTTAGATGGAGTATTAGTAGTTGACGGTCTTGCACCTAATGCTATTTTGAGTGCAGACGGTGAATATAATTACTATTCTATTCCTGCAGAGAATGAGGGGGTAGAATTTATATTTGATTTTGCTGATGAACTTACCGCGACGGAATTGACTAATTTAGGAACTTTAGTTGATACTATTACTGGTAGCGCAACTTCTTGGGAAAGTGGGGATGGTTTCGCACTTGCTGCGAGCAGTGGCAATGATACAATTGCAGGAACTACTGAAGATAATGAAATTTCTGGAGAAGACGGTGATGATGTTATTTTCGGAGGGGATGGAGTAGATACTCTCTATGGCGGAGATGGTGATGACACAATAGCTGGCGAGGTTGGAGATGACACTATTGATGGTGGTGCTGGAGCAGATGCTCTATACGGTGGTGCAGGTAATGACACTATTGAATATGACGCTTTTGACACTGAGATAGATGGTGGAACTGGAGTAGATACGCTTATAGGAAATTCAGAGACTATTAATCTCTCTAACGTCTCTAACATTGAGGTAATTCAGTTAAACTTAGGAACATCGATAGTAGGAAGTGGTGTTGATGCAGGGATTAATGCGCAAGATGTTATTGATGCAACAGAATCTGGAGTATTGATAATTCAATCAGCTGATAGCGATGCTTTAAACAGTGTAAATATAGATGAAACATCGTTTACTTTTACTGAAAATGTTAATGTTGACGGTCTTGATTATGCCCAATATACAGGTACTTTTGATGGAGATACCGCGACATTATTGATAGAACTAAATGACTATATCGGGGTTGAGTAATAACTTCTACTTTACTTGTAGCCATACGGCTGCAAGTAACTTTTTTTGTTAATACCAAAGTACTATTTACATGTAAATTTATATATGTTAGTATTTTCGCATAAATAAAACTCGGAGGTGTAAGATGGCTACTGGAAAAGTTGTAGGGCAGATACAAGTAACGCAGGGAAACATAAAAGTTGTAGGTGCGGATGGTGTAATTCGTGAACCTGTGTACGGTGGTTTGATGTTTGAAAATGAGCAGATTATCAGCAATGATCCAAATGCTCTATTTCAGATAAAATTTTTAGCACTTCCTGAGGCATCTGCGTATGACGGTGTTTTTAGAATTTTGGCAGACGGAACTGCTCTTCATGGAAGAGATGCTATGGATAGTATAGCTAGTGAAGTGGAAGTTGAAGATTTAGAAACGGCAGCAGGTGAAGAGGGCGCAGAGGGAAGTTCGGCATTTACAGAGACGGATATTGTGGCAGACTCCAGTGTACTTGGATTTAACAGAGGTCCAAACAGTGCACTTGGGTTTGGCGTAACTGAATTTGGCACAGAAGATATTGTTTATGATATTGCAAAACTCGATGTCACTTCTCCCGATGCCGTTGAATCCGATGTTATTCCATCTGACGTAACTCCGCCTTATGTTAATCCATCTGACTTAACTCCGCCGATTTTTACATCTTCTAACATAGCCCTTTTTAATGAGACGGACACAGCTCCTGTTTCGCAGGTTACGGCAAGCAGTGAAAATGGTGTTAACTATAGCATCTCAGGAGGGGATAGTGAACTATTCACTATTGACCCACTAAGCGGTGTTTTAAGCTTTAAAGAGGCTCCCGACTATGAAAATCCAAAAGATTCGGATGGTGACAATGAGTACAACTTATATGTAACAGCAACAGACTCAGCGGGAAACTATGCAACTCAACTCCTATCCGTTTCAATCAATAATATTATAGGAAATGTAGAGACTGCTCCGGCTGAAAGCTTGGTTCTACATACGTTTGATGGTCCATATAATGAGGGCTGGAGCGGCGAAGGCAATGAGAGCGCTATCGGCGAAAACAATAGTACAATTCCGCCAAATGAGCTGGGTTGGTTTTATGAAGACAGCAATACAAGGTCACATGATTTTGATCTGAGTGATCATGCAGATGAAGAGATAAATATTTCGTTTACGCTTGGCGTAAATGAGTGGGAAGGTGATGATACCTTTATAGTAAGGGTTTATGACAGTGAAAATAGTGTAATACAAACTCAGACATACTCTCCTGATAGTGATGGGTTTGGGTATTATGACTACGACTTTGATGTTACTGTTCCTAATGATGGGATTATTAAGGTTGAATTTCAATCTGAAAATACCGTAGATCATGGGGGAGACAAGGAAGCTTGGAGTATTGACAACTTTGAGATAAGCGGTTCAAATGGAGAGCAGCTTCTTACGTTTGAGGGGGAGAGCTCTTCCGGTGGTACGATAGATATTGGGGTTTTGTTAGATCAAAATAATGATTTTGAGGGCGATGCTCCGGACTCCGTAGATGAAATCGATCTCTCTAGCGGTGATTATACTTTGTCAAATATTACATTGGCAGACGTCATCGATATAACGGACGGTGATAATGTACTTAAAGTCACGGGAGAGAGCGGTGATAGCGTTAATAATTTGGCAGACAACGGATGGGTGCTTGATGCTTCCCCAACCATCGCGGAAGAGGGTTATGCCACATATACAAATATAGCAGACTCAAGCGTGCAGCTTCTTATCGATGTTGATATACCGATTGAGAGTGTCTGACTATTTAAATTTTAGTGCTAATGAGATTCTATCGGTTACGTTCGCCTTTTCAAATATATGGTGAATGTGACCTTTTACGGTAGAGAGCGCAATCTTCTCTTTTTGTGCAATCTCTTTATTGCTTAATCCCTCAGATATCATGAGTGCTATGTCTTTTTCTTTTTCTGTCAAACATGACATAAATTCCGGCTCATTATTATTCTTGTTTTGCATATATTTATTGATTATAAAGTAAGTCAAATCAGGAAATAGCCAGTTATTCCCAGATTCGATACTAGAGAGCATTTTTAGTAAGTTATCTTTGTTTATATATGAATTTTCATATCCTCTAATACCGTTTCCAAGTAGAGTTGATGCATGATAGACTTCAGGAACTGCATTAAAAATCAGAATAACTGCGTGTGGATACTTTTTAAACTTAAGCAGAGCATCTTCAATACTTGGTATGCTCATCTCATCTAGCATGACTATGATTTTTTCATCATGTTTTGCTAGATACGCAATCAACTCATCAATCTCTTGGATAGAAACCGTATTGTAGGAGTTTTTTAAAGCACTCTCCCAATGTTTTTGGATAGAAGACATATTTGTAAATAAAATAATATTTTTCATAAGTTACCTTTCACTCAGCACGTTTTCTCGTGCTCGCAGAATTGGTTTTAAAATATAGTCCAGTACGGTTTTTTTACCTGTTATAATGTCCACATCTGCAGTCATCCCGACTATGATGTTTAGTTTTTTGTCTTCATTTCCCAGGTAGTTTTTATCAGTTTTTATTTTAACAAGATAGTAGTTTTGTCTGCTTACTTCATCGTAAATCGTGTCGGCACTTATATGGGTGAGAGTACCTTTTAGTGAACCATATATTGCAAAATCATAAGCAGAAAATTTTACTATCGCACGCTGTCCTGGGAACAAGAAAGCGATGTCCGCAGGTCTTATCTTCGCCTCAACAAGCAGATTATCTTGAGTCGGCACCACTTCAATGATATCCATTCCGGGTCTAACAACACCGCCTACGGTATTTACAAGCAGCTGTTTTATGGTTCCATCAACCGGTGAGCGCACAAACGTACGTTTTACCTTGTCTTCTCTGGCAATATTTGCTCTTTCGATTCTAGACATTTCAGCTTTTGTCTCGTTGAATTTTTCTTTAGCAGCATTGCGAAATCTAAACTCAACTTCTTTCATGTTGTTTTTTTGCTCTTCTATGATGGAGTTAAGACGCGGAATTGAGAGTTTTGTTGATTTCATCTGCCCTTCAATAGTGCTCGCCTCTCTTTGGAGTTTCAGGTACTCAACCTCTGACACTATACCCTTGTCGACGAGCGGCTTATTGAGTTGCAGCTCTCTTGTGATAAACTTAAAATTTTTTGTAAGATTGTCCAGCTTTGCTTCAGCCTCTTTTAGTTCATCCTTTTTCTGCTCTAAGCGGTGTTTATAGATAAGTATGTTGTTATCCAACTGCTCTTTGTTGCTAAAGTAGAGGGACTCTTCATGCTTGATAAGCTCAGGAGAGCTTTTTCTGATTGTATCACCAACTTTAAAGGGCTTGCCCGTAGATTCAGCTAAAAGACGCATACTCATTGCCTGAAGCTCGTTGTAGCGGAGTTGACTCTCTATAAAATTACTTACAAAACTTGTGTCATCAATTTTTATGAGAATATCTCCTTTTTTTACCTCTTCGCCTGCTTCAACAAGAATTTCGCCGACAATCCCGCCTTCAAGATTTTGTATAACCTGAACTTTAGTGGATGGGATGACTTTTCCCTGCCCGCGTGTTAGAGCGTCAATCTCTGCATTATATGCCCAGTATATTATCCAGCCGATAGATAAAGCACCAATCCACAGCATAAGTTTGGTGCCCATTGATCTATTCATCAGCATCGCTGCACTTACTGAGTTCATATACTCTAAATCTTTCTCATCTTTAATGCTAAGATTTTTAATATCTTTTTTGTTGTAAGAGTACTCTACAAACTTATCTTCTAAACTCATTGTGTACTCTTTTGCGGTGATCTGAGTTGTCGTATAACGTCATCATGCGCCCCGTCTAAAACAACCTTGCCTCTGTCTAGTAAAATCAGTCTGTTTGTAAGAGAGAGCAGTATGTTTTTATGAGATATTAAAATCATTGTACGACCTTTTTGGTAACTGCTAATAGCTCTTATAAAGTGGTTTTCATGAGTGCTGTCCATGGAGTTTGTAGGCTCGTCAAGAAGTATAACAGGAGCCGGATGTATAAATGCGCGGGCTATGGAAATGGACTGTTTTTGTCCGCCTGAGAGTCCATCGCCTCTCTCCCCGACTTGCATGTCGTATCCCATAGGGTGAGAATCTGCAAAGTAGCTGATCCCGCTTAATTTGGCAACATTTAAAATCTCTTCATCGCTTGCACCAGGTGAGCGCAGAACGATATTCTCTTTAAGCGTCCCCTGAAACAGAATAACCTCTTGGGGTACATATGAAATATTTCGTCTCAAATCAGCCGGGTCTATCTGCTTTATGTCTATGCCGTCTATAAGAATAGAACCTTCTGTGGGCTCATAAAGCCCAAGTATAAGCTTTTCTATGGTTGTCTTCCCTGAACCGTTGGTGCCTATTATGCCTACTGACTCTCCGGGATTTATTACAAAACTTACGTCATCAAGAACTCTGTTTTGAGTATCTGGATAAACAAAACTTACATTTTTAAACTCTATCTTTCCTTTAAAAAATGGACGCTGTACAAAATTTTTGGACTCTTCTCGCTCAACTGAGAGTTTCATAATGGAATTTATTACATCATAAGCTGTTTTGGTCTGCTGAAAATTAGCAATTAACGCTGCAACTTGACCTAGAGGAGCAAGCATTCTTGAGCCAAGCATAACGACTGCTATAAGTCCGCCCATAGTTAAAGCATTGTCGCCTATAGCATAAACACCGCCTATAATCAAAGAGATAGTGTTTAGTTGAACTATAAAGTTTACAAATGTTGAGATAGAGTTTGATAAAATTTTAGACTTCAATCCCTTTTGCGCAACATCACCTGTAGCTTCCTCCCATTTCCATTGGTAGCGTCCGCTTATTCCCAGAGCTTTTATGGTCTCAAGTGCGGTTAGTGACTCTATAAGCACAGAGTTTTTATGGGCAGAGGCTTCATAAGTACTCTGCACACTTTTTCTCATCGGCTTTTCAACAAATACGCTGTACATAATGATTATAAGAGCACTTACTATAGGAATGGCAATTAGCCAGCCGCCTATAAGATAGATAATAAATAAAAATATAATTGTAAAGGGTAGGTCGATTATGGTTGCGATGGAAGAGGCGGTAAAAAAGCCTCTTATGGAGTCAAAATCTTTTAAATTGCTTGCAAAAGAGCCGACTGAACGAGGTTTGGATGCTATTTTTAGATTTAAAACATGCTCAAATATTATGGATGACATGATAACGTCGCTTTTTTTTGCGGCATTTTCAAGAAAGTAGGAGCGAAGGAACTTTAGAGTTATGTCAAAAATGTAGATAACTACAATACCTGTAGAAAAGACCCAGAGAGTGTCCATGGCATTGTTTGGTACAACTCTGTCATATACGTTTAGTGTAAAAATCGGAGTTGCCATAACAAAAAGATTTATTAAAAATGAAGCGACGATTACATCCGTGTAGATTCCAAAAAAGTATCTAAGCGTTCCCCAGAACCAGTGGTGATTGTCATGTTTTAAGAGACGGTTATGCGTGTCTTTATACTCATGATTATGTTTAAGCAGATATGCAAAGTTAATATATTCGGCTTCTAAGAATTCTGATTCAACCCAGTTCTCGCCTTCACCGGCTTCTGGAAGAATGATTTTGGCATGTTTTCTATCGGGGCTTATTTCTGTTAAGATGCAGGCTCTCTCGCCATTTTCATTACCCTTTAAAATCAGGATTACAGGCAGAAGCAGAGGGGATATATCTTTAAATGAGTAATTTACCAACTTAGAGCTAAATCCGGCACGCCCAGCTGCACGGTGAAAAGCTGATTTTGAATCTTTTGCATCAAGCGAAAAAAGTCTAGGCGTTGTTCTTCCCGGAGGGATTGGCAAGTCAGCAATAAGTGCATCAGCACTGTATGGACGATTGTAGAGCTTGGTAAAAATTACCAAGCACTCCAATAGAGGATTTTCTATAATACTACTCAACTGTAATATTCATCTCTTCTAAAATTTTACCGGTGTAAGATAAGATTTGATAGTAAGAGATCAGTCTATCGTATTCAGCCGTAGTTTTGCGGTTTTTTGCACTGTTGTACTCTAGCTCTATATTTAAAAGGTCGATGATACTTCTTCTTCCAAGTTCATGCTCTTTTTCATAGTCGGAGACAGTTTCGCCGCTTGATTTTATAGTGTTATCAAGATGAGCCAGCTGCTGTTTTGTCGACTCAAACGTCTGCCATGCAATCTCTGTATAAGCTTTTATATAGCGTCTTGCATCTGCAAGTGTGCTGTTTTTGTTAAGCAATCTATGTTGATTTGCCTGTTTGTTTGCTTTGTCTGCCAAACCGTTAAAGATATTGTAGTTTAACACAAGAAGTGCGTTGTAACCGGAGTTCTCTTCAAAAGCGCTTGGTGTAGGGGTTGGAGCATCAACTGCCACTCCATGCACATGTTTGTCCCAGTAAGCTTCGAGTTTAATATCTGCTTTTGGATAATAGGGCGCATTTGAGCGCTTTAGCGCCGCCGTCGCAACTTCGATATCCGCATTTGACACTTTAATCGTAGGATTGTTCTGCATAGCAATCTCAACCAAAGAGTCTATGTCATTAGCAGGGATATCTCCAATAGAAGGTTTTTCCAAATCTGCTACGCTTATATCTCCTGGTAAAATACGCTCAAAGCTAGAGACGGCATTATCATGATTTTGTTCCGCCAGGTATTGGATGCTTAGAGCATTTTCATAACGAGCAAGTGTCTGCTTATAGTCAGAACTACGTCCAACTCCTGCTTTTACCTTCTCATCTATCTGCGAAAGGTACTTTTCATGAACCGCTACATTCTCTTTAGCAATCTGGAGCAGTTCATGAGTTCTAAGTAACTCAAGGTAGTATGTAGCAGTTGCCAACGCCATATCATTTGCACTCTCTTTTAGAGTGTCGTTTGCCGACAATATAAGCGCTTTTTGTTGTTCAACTGCGTATTTCGTGTCTAGGCCTGAGAAAACATTCTGAACGAGTGTCGCAGAAGCATCTTGTCTTATTAATGTTTCTCTCACACCTTCGTTTGCTACAGTTTTTGTAAATTCTGGACCGACTGAATATGACAAGTCTAAAGATGGTAAATAACCAGCTCTTGCTCTACTCAGTAACTCTTTTTGAACATTTCTATCCTCTTTTTTCATTTCTATTTGAGGATGCGTCTCAACCGCTTTTTGCACCGCCTCGCTAAGAGACATTGCACTAGCAAGCATAGGTATTAAAACCACCGATAATAATATAGAGCGCTTCATTTGAAATCCTTTGTTTTTACTTCACTCAGTATACTACTCAAAATATTAAGTATTTATTAACTTAGGTATAAGCTAAAACTATTTTTTCATATAATACCGCTAAAAGTCAAAGCAGTGTATAATTTGACAGGTTAGATAGCGGTAAAAAGGCGGTTAGAAGATGCAAATAAGAGTCTATTACGAAGACATTTTTTGTCTTACTTATTGGAGAAAATCGCCTAAAATAGGAATTTTTAGAAATTTAATTCTTAAGAAATTTTTATTTTAAGTGAGATAATAGACAAGTTTTTGGTCAAGTATTACCTTGCTCAAATATTTCTTTTCTGGGTATAAAAATATATCTTAAATATTGAATATCTATTTTTTGGGTATGTAATCAATTTGGCAAGCAAAAATCTCTTAAAATAGAAGTTTTGCAAGTTTGGCACTTTAGCAATTTATCCAAAATAATACTTATTTATCTTAAGAGAGCTCTCTTCCCTTAATTCCCTAGAATAGAACTTATCCGAGCTACAAGGACTTCTCTCACTTATCTTTTTTATTGTTAGGTTTAAAAACATGAATATTTATAAAGAAACTGATAAAAGGAAGATAACAATGAATGATATAAATTCTAGTACAGGTTTACCAATATCAGGTGGAGGAGTTGACAAAATATCAACAGCTTCTCTTGTTTTTTAAATTTTTAGTAACACCAAAAATATTAACCCCATCCCTAAAAACAAGCCTCCCAAGCTTATCTTTAGTAATATCCCAGCCACAGAGCCTTTGATAAATATCTGTTTGAATAGTTCTTTTAGAAACATTAAACTCCTCTGCCAAAGATGAGATAGTCGGTCTTTCGTCTTTAGAGAGCATAGAAAGTATGGAGATAAGTCTAAAGAGTGCTTTATTCAACTGTTACAAACTGGGGAGTGATGAGAGACGGCAAACCCATGATAATTCCAAACTGGGTAGAACCATTTTTGGAATACTACGAAAAAGCAAAAAAATTAGAGTATGTTATGAGTGAGATCTGCCAAAAGATAGAGAGTGTTAAGGGCTAATCGAAGATTATCTCATAAGCAGTATTTCTTCCGCTAGTCCCCTCTTTTTGTCTTATACAGCCAAGCTCTAAGAGCTGTGCTATGTCTCTTGATGCATTTGTCGATGCGGTGTCGGCGATGCTCATATATTTCTTTTTGCTCAAGTTCCCTTGGAAATTTTCTGCTCCCATATCGAGTATAAAATTAAGTACTTTTATCTCTCTTGCATTAAGCTCATCATTTTTGTGTCTATCCCAGAACTTCGTTTTTTGTACGATATAGTCAAGCTTTTTTTTGGTATCAATAAGTGCATTATGCAGAGTAGATAAAAACCACTCGC
>NZ_JAVVFL010000063.1:0-9970 GCF_032250635.1 Sulfurimonas sp. | reverse complement strand
GTTTTAGGGCGTTTTGGGTTGTTATTTTTTCTATATCTTGGAGTGAAATTTCCAAAAGTTCGGACATTTTTTTTGCAACAAAAGTAGTGTAGAGAGGCTCATTTCTCTCACCTCTGTGAGGTGTCGGTGTCAAGTATGGACCATCCGTTTCGATTAAAAGTTTTTCACTTGGAATTTTTGGCAACGCGTGAAGCAATTTTTTTGCATTTTTAAAGGTTAAAACACCGCCTATTCCAAAGTAAAAACCCTCATTTGCAAGGCTTAAGAGCTCCTCATCCGCATTGTAGCAGTGAAGAACTCCTCCGATCTCTTTTGCGTTGTGTGCAAGAAGAATCTCTTTTGAGTCTCTTGAAGCATCTCTAATATGCACAATAAGCGGTTTTTTATGCTTTTTAGCTATTTCAATCTGAGCTATAAAAACCTCTTTTTGCCTCTCTTTTTCTCTCTCTTTCTCCTCGTCTGTTCCCTCAAGTCTAAAGTAATCAAGCCCGCATTCGCCTACGGCTACGCATTTTGGATGGTTTATGTAGTCGTTAAAATCCTCATTGTTAAACGACTCCATATCATAAGGATGCACACCCACTGCAAAATAGACGTCACTGTTGTTTTGGGCAATCTCTACGGCTCTTTTTAAGTTTTTTGGATCTGCTCCGGGAATGATAAAGCGCTCTACCCCGCTCTCTCTGGCTCTTTTGAGCACTTCATCCAGATCATCCCTGTATCTCTCATCATCTAAGTGCACATGCGTGTCAATTATCATACTATTCTCTCTATTTTTGTAGACTCAGCAGCTCTTTTGCAAACTTCTTAGCCTCTTGCGTAACGCTCTCGCCGCTTATAATTCTTGCAATCTCATCTACTCTCTCATCAAAGTCAAGTTCTCTCACATGTGACTCATCGCCTTTTTTATGTACCAAAAAGTGCTGATCTCCCATGGAGGTAAGTTGCGGCTGGTGTGAAATTACAAATATTTGAAAATGGCTGGAGAGCTCTTTTAGCACCTTTGCAACGCTCATGGACTCCTCGCCGCTGAGATTTGCATCTATCTCATCAAGCATCAATACGCCGCCGTTTTTGTTCATAAACTCAGATTTTAGAGCCAGTACGGCAAGGCGAAGCCTGTTAAACTCCCCCGTACTAATCTTTTGCAAATCGGTAGCATTTAGTTTAAGGAGTATCTCATCTTTCCCAAAAACCCCATACTCTGCGTCTCTTATCTCGACCTGAGCATCTCGAAGATAGAGCTCTTTTAGGTAGCTGTTTAAATCATCTCTGAAAAATTTTAGCTCATCCAAGCGAAGAGCAGTTATTTTATTTGCCAAATCTTTTACTTTTGCCTCAAGCGCCGCCTCTCTTGCTGCCAAATCACCTTTGGTTATCTCTATATTTTCATACTTTTGTAGTTCTTGTATCTTTTGCTCTTTGTACTCAATAGCTTCTTTAATGCCGCCGTATCTTCTCTTTAAGTCGCTTAACTCTTCAATGCGGTTCAATACCTCTTCGATATCTACTTCATCAAGCGCATTAAACCTCTCCTCTGCACTCTCCATGACTGCTCTGAGCTCATTCATAGCATCATTAAAAAAAGAGTTCTCTATGTTTAATACATCCAGCGCGCTAAATACGCCGTGTTCATGCTCAAAAATCGCGTTTGCTTTGGCTATCGCCTCCAGTGCCTTCTCTTTTTTGGAGAGCTCTTTTTTAATCTCCAAAAGCTCTTCATCCTCGGATATTTTTGGGTTTACACTCTCTATTTTTTTAATCTCAAATGCCGCAAACTCTTTTAATTCAGTAACTCTTTTTTGTTCATCTTCAATAACCAGAAGCTCTTTTTTGACTCTTTTATGCTCTAAAAAAGCCTCTTTGTACTCATTTTTGAGAGCATCCATATTATGGTTTTGTTTTTTTATTCTGCTGTCTAAAATCAAAAGAAGATTTTCGTTTTCAAAATCGCTAAAATCTCTTAAAGAGAGATGTCTTAAGTAGTTTGAAGAGAGGCTTGACATCGCTTTTTTAGGTAGGCTTTGGTTATTTATAAAGTATCTTGATTTCTCTTTTTTAATATGTTTAAAAATATAGACGTCATCATTTTCTATGCCGTGCTCATCAGCATCCAAATCCCAAGAAACAGTCGATTCACATAGCGATGCGTCGGAAGCTGCACTGCCAAATGATGATAAGATTGAACTCATTAAAATCGACTTTCCGCTTCCGCTTGGACCCGTAAATACAACAAGTCCCGATTTCAAGTCAAGTTCAACCTCTTTAAAACTGAGGTACTCTTTTAAGTAGAATCTCTCTATCATTCATACGCACCTTGTAAAATATTTCAAATTATACTTCTTTATTGTTAAAATCTAAACTCGCCAATTTTATTTTATAAATGAAGCTATTTCTGAGGAAACTCTTTAAGCATCGCAGAGACCGTTTCATTGAAGTACTCGGCACGCTCCTGCGGCGTTTCAAAACTCTCGATGTTTTTAGTTAGCTTTGCATACCAGAATATCTTCTGCGTTGCAGGGTCGAGCATATTTATAAACAGAGTTCCTTTGTCGTTTGAAAAGCCTCTTGCGGTTCCAAGTGAGAGACCAAGCCCGCTTGAAAACGTGCCAAGACCAAAGCCTAAACCGACATTTGATGGAACATCCTCTCTTATAATGCTCTGAAATGTTATGTGAAAATCCGCCTCATGTTCCGGCGCACTGACATACCCTTTTGCCTGCATCTCATCGGTGATTGCTTCAACAATACGCTCATCGTTTAGCGCACCTGAATCCTCGGTTTGGTTATAAACTACTGCAAATGTCGACAGTGCAGCTATATTAAACGATGGATCAAAATCAATATCTGCCTTTTTAGCCGAGCATCCTGCAAAGAGAATCAGCAGAAGTGGAAGTATATATTTAAACATGTAGACTCCTTTTGGCTATTCGCCCCATCTTAATTTCTCTTTTAACACCTCAAAGTAGTTATACTCTTCTCTGTGTATCAACTTAACCGTTTTAGTAGCAAGTTTTATATGCACGCTCTCGCCGAGTTCTAGTTCATGCACATCTTGTCCGTCTATGATAATAAGCGCTCTCTCTTCTGATGTCTTCATCTCTATGGCATATTTCCCAGGAAGCACGACCGGTCTTTGCGTCAGTGAGTGAGGGCAAATGGGTGTCAGGGCAAACACATTTGACATAGGAAAAAGCACAGGACCGCCGGCAGAGAGGTTGTAAGCCGTTGAACCGGTTGGAGTTGAGACGATTACCCCATCACCGTAGTAAGTGTTAAAAGCTTGAGAATCCACAAGCGTCTCTATATGTATCATGTTTGAAACACGCGTACGGGTAAGCACTATGTCGTTAAAAGCGTAGTACTTGACCTCTTTTGTGTTTTTTATAACCGTTGCTTCAAGAACTGCTCTCTCATCTACTTTGTATCTGTTTTGGATAATTTTTTCAACAAATGCGTCAAGTTCATCAAGCGATAAATCTGCCAAAAAACCAAGATTTCCTGCATGAACACCGAGTATCGGGATGTCAAAATCAAACGATTTTCTCACCGTAGATATAAGTGTACCGTCACCGCCAAAACTCACTATAAAGTCACACTCCATGCAGATATTTTTAAAACTCTCGCCGCTCATGCCGATCATTTTGGCACTTTTGCTCTCTAGCAAAACATCTATATTACGGCTTTTAAAAATCTTCTCCACTTTTAGGTAGCCATCTTTTAGTTCCGGGGTTAGTGGTCTTAAAACTACACCGATTTTTTTAATCTCTTTGCTTTTCAAAATATCTCTTTATAAAACTGTTTCGTAAATTATACACTCTTTAGCGTTAAAATCTGACCTTACGCACTTTTGTCAAAAAGAGCGTTTTCTCCCATGTCCGAAAGATATGGGTAGCTTTAGGGGGTTGTAGGGACATTTGTCCCTGCCGCTTTATGGGCTTTGCTCATAAAGTGCATAACATCAGTAAAAACAAAAAAAACTCTCTAATTATGCGATAAGCCAAATTTAGATACAATCGCGAAAATTATTTACCAGGACTCTATGTTTATGAGAAGTCATTATTGTACAGATTTAAGTGAAGCAAACGTCGGGCAAGACGTTGTTCTAACAGGTTGGGCAAACAGTTACCGTGATCATGGCGGGATTATTTTTATTGATTTAAGAGACAAAAGCGGGCTTATTCAGCTTACATGTGACCCTGAAGAGAATGCAGGCGCGCATAAATCAGCAGACGGCGTTCGTGATGAGTATGTTCTCATAGCTAAGGGAACAGTTCGTCATCGCGGAGAGGGTCTTGTAAATCCTCGTCTTAAAACAGGCGCCATTGAAGTTATAGTAAAAGAGCTTATTATTGAGAACAAATCAGCTCCTATTCCTTTTGCTATCGGCGATCAAAATGTCGGCGAAGAAATAAGACTTAAATACCGTTACTTAGAGCTTAGAGACCCTGCAATGTACGAAACGTTTCGTCTTCGCTCAAAAGCGGCAATCGCTGCAAGAAACATACTTGACGCAAACGGCTTTTTAGAGGTTGAAACTCCTATTTTAACAAAATCAACCCCAGAGGGTGCTAGAGATTACCTTGTTCCATCTCGCGTTCACAGCGGTGAGTTCTATGCGCTTCCACAATCTCCACAACTTTTCAAACAGCTTTTAATGGTCGGCGGATTTGACAGATACTTCCAGATAGCAAAATGTTTTCGCGATGAAGATTTAAGAGCCGATCGTCAGCCTGAATTTACTCAAATAGATGTCGAGATGAGCTTCTGCGACCAAGAGGATGTTATAAAAGTAGCTGAGGATCTTCTTGAAGCTATGTTTGGCGCTTGCGGCATCAATGTTAAAGCTCCGTTTAACCGTATTTCACACATGAACGCTATGGAGTGGTACGGCTCTGACAAGCCTGATTTAAGATATGACCTTAAGATGGTTGACGTTATAGATATATTTGAGAGATGCGACAATGAGATCTTTACAAATATTGCAAAAAAACCGCATACAAACCGCATCAAGGCTCTAAAAGTTCCAGGCGCAGACTTAGTTTTCTCAAAGAGAGAGATGAAGAGTTTTGAGGATTATGTACGCCAGTTCGGCGCACAAGGTCTTGGCTACTTTCAAATGAAAGAAGATGGTCTTAAAGGTCCTCTTATTAAGTTTTTTAGTGAAGATGATATTGCGCTTTTAGTCGAGAGACTCGGTATGGAACTGGGCGATGTCGTTTTCTTCGGCGCAGGCGACAAAAAAACAGTGTGGGATTACATGGGACGTCTTAGAATCTTTATTGCTGAGCATGAGAAGATGAATCTTGTAGATAAAGATGCTTTTGAGTTTGTATGGGTTGTTGATTTTCCTATGTTCGAGGTTGAAGATGGTAGAGTAAAAGCACTCCACCATCCATTTACGCAGCCAAAAGATACCGATAAAGATGATGTAGAAGAGATAGAGTCTATCGCTTACGACATCGTTTTAAACGGTACAGAGCTAGGTGGAGGAAGCATTCGTATCCATAAGCCTGAAGTTCAAGAAGAGGTTTTTAAACTGCTGGGGATTGATGAAGAAGAAGCAAAAGAGAAATTTGGCTTCTTGCTCGATGCTCTTAAATTCGGCGCTCCTCCACATGGCGGTTTTGCGATAGGATTTGACAGACTTATGATGCTAATTACCAAAAAATCAAGCATACGCGACGTTATAGCATTTCCTAAAACGCAAAAAGCTTCTTGTATTTTAACAAAAGCACCTAGTACTGTTGATAACACTCAACTTCGCGACCTTCATATTAGACTACGCGAACAAGTAAAATAACCATATATGAAAAAATTATTTTTAATCATCGGAGCGCCCGGCTCCGGTAAAACTACTGATGCAGAGTTAATCGCCAAACAAAATGACAAAATAACACACTACTCCACCGGCGATATGCTCCGCGCGGAAGTTGCAAGCGGCAGTAAGCTTGGCTCTGAAATAGACAACTACATCTCAAAAGGGCTTATTGTTCCTATAAAAATAGCCATAGAGACTATTGTAAATGCCATCAAAAATGCTCCTACTGACATCATCATTATCGATGGTTATCCAAGAAGCATGGAGCAGCTGAATGCTTTGGATGAATATCTACATGCAGACTCATCCTTAGAACTTATAAGCGTTATAGAAGTAAATGTAAGCGAAGAGACTGCTAGAGATAGAGTTCTTGGTCGTAACCGTGGTGCTGATGACAACACGGAAGTATTTGACAACCGTATGAAGGTTTACACAGAGCCTTTGGCAGATATAGAAGCGTTTTACAAGGCTAAAAATCTTTTACATGTAATATCTGGCGAAGGAACTATTGAGACAATAGTTTCTGAGATGCAGGATTTTATAAACTCTAAAATTTAATTGAACCCAATAACGGGCTCAATTAACCAAGTTTTGAAACGATAGCCGCTTCAACTTCTGATATATCGGCAGTTCCATCAACAGTAATGTACGTTAAAGAAGCTATTTTCTCCGCTTGCTCTTTATAGTAACCGATTAGAGGTTTTGTCTGCTCATGATATACTTTTAGCCTATCAAGCACAACCGATTCTTTATCGTCATCTCTTTGAACCAAATCTTCACCAGTCACATCATCTTTGCCATCTACTTTTGGCGGATTGTAAACTAAATGGTAAGTTCTCCCGCTTGCCAAGTGCGCGCGTCGACCTGACATGCGCTTCACAATTTCGGTATCTGGAACATCTATCTCAATGACGGCATCAATATCTACACCTGCACTTTTAAGAGCATCTGCTTGAGCAATGGTACGAGGAAAACCATCCAATAAAAAACCATTTTTACAATCATCTTCTTGGATTCTATCTTTTACAAGACCGATAATTATCTCATCAGTTACCAGCTGACCGGCATCCATCGCTGCTTTAGCCATTTTACCCAACTCTGTGCCTGCTTTAATAGCCCCACGGAGCATATCTCCCGTAGAGATTTGAGGAATGTTATATCTTTTCGTTAAAAACCCAGCCTGAGTCCCTTTTCCGGCGCCCGGAGCTCCAAGTAATATTATTCTCATATTTATCCTATCTGTTTTGTTGGTGTGATTATATATAAATGTAGTTAAAACTAGCTATAAATAAACCTCCTCTGAAGCGTAAATTTCATAAAATACACTCAATTAACTACAGGAAGCAAAATGTCATTTTCCAAACTGGGTCTCTCACCGCAAATCCAAAGCGCGCTTAAAAAAAGCGGCTTTATAGCGCCTACTCCTATTCAAGAAAAGGTTATTCCACTTGCGCTAAATCATCATGATATTATGGCGATGGCGCAGACAGGAAGCGGTAAAAGTGCCGCTTTTGTACTGCCGATACTTGAACTCTGGACTAAGAGTGTCGGTGAAGGAAAGCCTAAGATAAAAGCACTTGTTGTAACCCCTACTCGTGAACTTACGCTTCAAGTTGCTGATGCTTTTAACACTTTTGGCGTAGATCTGAAAAGAAAACCAAAGGTTGTCTCTATTATCGGCGGAGAGAGTATAGGTGATCAAATCTATGCCATTCAGCAGGGATGTGATATCTTGGTAGCGACCTCAGGACGACTTCTTGACGTGCTTACAAAAAAGCAGACAAACCTCTCTCATCTTGAATTTTTTGTTCTTGATGAAGCAGACAAGATGCTAAACCTTGGTTTTTCGCAGGAGCTTGATGCCATACTTGAAGCGATTCCGCAAAAGCGCCAAAACCTTCTCTTCTCTGCAACCTACCCTCAGAAAATCTTAGATATTGCCTCAAAGATTACACAAAATCCCATCAGAGTAAATATTGAGCAAGATGTGCCCACTGTAGAGAGTGTGGTGCAGCGCGCCATAGAAGTAAATCATGAAAATCGCGGTCCGCTTCTAAGACATCTTCTTGATAATGAAAAATTAGAGCAAGTTCTTGTGTTTATGGCAAACAAAAGAGCTACGGACAATATAGCGGCTAAGTTTAAAAAGTACGGCTACAAGGCGGAGTCGTTTCACGGAGATCTGCTTCAAGATGAGCGCACACTTACGTTAGATGAGTTTAAAGCCAAAAAGATACGCATACTCTTTGCAACCGATATAGCCGCTAGAGGACTCGATATAGAGAATGTCTCATGTGTTATAAACTTTGACCTTCCTCGCTCGCCGACCGACTATATCCACCGCATTGGCCGCACTGCAAGAGCCGGCAGGTCGGGAATGGCCATCTCGTTTATATCCCACGAGAATAGAGCGCATTTTGGTATCATCCAAAAGAGATGCAAGGTAAATATAGCAATGGAGCAGATAGAGGGGTTTGCGCTCAAAGGCGAAGCCGCCATAAAAGTAAAAGGTCCGCAGCCGATCAAAGGCAAGGGCAAAAGCAAAAAAGACAAAGCAAGAGAAAGGGCCCTTAAATAGGCTATATGAATATAGTCCAATAAATTGTCACTAGGTAATTTATTGGCTACTATGTCTTATTATACTTTTTATCATGGTTTTCAAGAAGTCTTTTGCCGTGTACTACTGCTACAAATAAAACTCTATTTGAATCAATTTTATAAATTAATCTATAACTATAAACAAATATCTCTCGGATATTAATATCATTCATCTCAGGGACTTTACGACCTAATTCTGTAAACTCTTTTAAAATTTCAGCTTTTTCAAAAAAATTTGATACTACAGATTTCGCATAAGCAGGAGAATCTTTTTCTATATAAGTGGCGATAGACTCTATATCTTCAAGAGCCTCCTCTGACCACTCTAATTTAATAGCCATTTAGCCATTCTTACTTTTGCATCTTTATGTGATGAGACTTCACCATTTTTCGCACGACCAATGCCGTTTTTTATTTTTTCCACAACATAAAGGTGATACTGTATATCCTCGTAAGTACAATCATCAGGAAGATTTTGAATCATCTTTTGCGCTTCTTGTTTGACTGCTACCATGGCACTTCCTTTTTTATCAATATTATAGCATATTTGTTTTTTGAGTATAACGTTTGTCGTGAGCAATAATTTTCCCGCTAGGGTAAATTATTGGTCTCCTCGTATTTGTTATATTTTTTATTTGGACACTCCAAAAGTGGAGATTCACTCACAGGGGTGTAGTTTCAAATCGAAATCCATTTTGGATTATGGATTCAACATTTTGAAGAGGAGTGGTATGAAAAAGTATCAATGGATTATCCTCCAACTCTTGCTCAAAAATACAATAACAGGTCTTTTCAGACGGACTCTTAAATTCGTATTTTTCCATTCATCATCCTTTTTGGCTTATTTGTTGACCTTGCGAATATAACGCCTGAACTAACTGGTTTTTACGGAGCATAGAGGAGTGAAAATCCAGTGCAGTGATTTGTTATACCTTTTATTTAGTTTTCAATGCTATTTTATATAGAATTGGTTTTATCTCGATATTCCCATCGTTTAGCAAATCAGTTCCTTTAATTTTCCATATTTTAGGTTTTTCAGAGCCAACATCATAAACAATATAGAAATAGTAATTATCCTTCTTTTTTGAAATTTCTAACTCATTTGAGGAAATAAAAATATTGCAAAAGCCAATAGGCTTAAGGGTCGATTTAACTTCTATATATTTTTCTATTCCGTTATTATCATATGACTTTATATCGTAGCCAACACTATCATCTCGTTTAGAAATTTGATCAACTTTTTCTGCTAAGTCCGGTTTGCCATCTCTTATCAATGACTGCCGTTCTGCCATTACAACAATTTGTTCTCCTCTGTTTCCAATTCTTTTAAATTTTTTCGATTGCACAGAGTAATCTACTTTCTTAGAGTTTTTATTTGTTGAGCTTTGATTATTAGCAATTGCATCAGTATGTAGATTGACAAACTCAACTCTAATTTTTTCAATTGGTGGAAAATCTTTTAGTTTAAATTCTGACAGTTCCTTTGGAAGTTCTTCATCTTTAAGCTCATCATTAGGTCGTCCAAAAGACTGATATAAGAATTTACTAAAT
>NZ_JAVVFL010000062.1:0-10142 GCF_032250635.1 Sulfurimonas sp. | reverse complement strand
GGAGACTATAAGCAGTAAAAAGGTCTGGAGAGGGAGAATAAAAAACAAAAAGAAAAATTCAGACTACTATATAGTAGATACTGTTATCGCTCCGATTTTAGACTCTGATTCAAATATCAAAGAGTATCTCTCCATAAGATATGACGTAACCCAGATAGTAAAAAAACAAAAAAAGATTCAAGAGCTGGCTTATACGGATATTTTAACCGGAACAAACAATAGACTCAGCCTCAATAAAATACTTATTTCATCAAAAAAAGAGCAGATCAATATGGCTCTTATCGATATAAACAGGTTTCATGAGATAAACGATTTTTATGGAGAAAAAATCGGTGACAAGGTTATAAAGAGCTTTGCAAAACAGATTCAAAAGAGTCTTGATGAAGAGTATAAAATCTTTCGTTTGCAGGGGGATGAATTTGTTATTTTAAACAGTAGTTGCTCAAAAGAGATTTTTACGGACAAAATGCTAAAACTAAGCGCTCAGCTCAATGGCCAAGAGTTGATAATAGATAACGAAACATTCAATATTGACACAACTTTGGCACTCTCATTTGAAAAAGCGTATCATCTTCTCTCCAGCGTAAATTCGGCAAGCAGATATGCAAAACACAAGGGATTATCATCTAATATCTATACTCCTCAAACATCGTTTGAACATGAATATAAATCAAATATAGAGTGGACTTACAAAATCAAAAAAGCTCTACATGAAGATAGGTTTACTATATTTTTCCAACCCATTGTAGATACTAAAACAAAAAAGATTTTTAAATATGAGGCGCTTGTAAGGATGATAGGCGAAGATAGAGAAATTATTTCGCCTTTTTTCTTTCTGGAGAAAGCAAAAAAATCAAACCAGTACACTCAGATAACAAAAGTTGTAATAGAAAAAGCCATGAGTGCCGTAGATGAGAGAGAAATTAGTTGCGGCATAAACATAACGTTGGAAGATATTGAGTCTGAATCAACAAAAGAGTTCATATTTGAGAGTCTGAAAAAATGTAAAAATCCGCAAAATATATATTTTGAACTTGTCGAATCTGAAGGGATAGAAAATTTTGAAGAGGTAGAAGAGTTTATAAAAGAGGTAAAATCATACGGCTGCTCTTTAGCAATAGATGATTTTGGAACCGGCTACAGCAACTTTGAGTATCTTTTAAAGCTAAATGCCGACACGGTAAAAATTGACGGCTCTCTCATAAAAGATATAGATACAAATCAAGATAAGTACGACATCGTAAAAACTATCGTGATGTTCGCTAAAATCAAAAAACTTTCAGTTGTCGCAGAGTTTGTAAGTAGTGAGTCTATCTATAAAACGATAGACTCACTTGATATTGATTTCTGCCAAGGCTACTACTTTGGTGAGCCAAAACCTCTAAACTAAAGATCTAGAGGAAACTGCCTATCTAGCAAATACCTCATAAGTATATTTAACCATAGGAGTCTCTTTAGAGTTCCCCCACTCTTTCATAGATGCATCATAAAGTCTTACATGTTTATAACCTAGAACTCCGCTAAGTACAAAATAGTTAAACGACGTCTCCAATCCTCCCGTACAGTAGACCAGAACCTCGCTCTCTTTATCAAGCTTATATCCGTCTCTAAAAAGTGCTTCAAGTTTTTTGATATCTTTTAACATATAGTTGTTATCTATTGAATAGTTCCAAGAGTAGCTCATTGCTCCGCTTATATGACCGTCTCTCTCAACGGTATCTGTTGGAGTAATTCCAAGATATTTATCTGCAGGTCTTGCATCTATCATCGGCAGTTTATTGAGCTTTTGCATAACATAAGCTTTGTCGGCAACAAGCCTGCTATCTATTTTTACAATGTAATCCGATTTTTCAACACTATTAACCTGATCGCTTAATTCATAACCGCTCTCTCTCCAGCTGCTCATTCCGCCGTTTAAAATAGCAACATCTTTTATGCCGTGATAATTAAGTGCCCAGAAGATATATGTAGATTTTAAAAGATCCATAGGTGAAGAGATAGGAGCATAAAGCACGACTTTGCTCTCTTTGTCAATTCCGAGTTTTCTAATCTCATCTTGAATCTCTTGGCTTGAGCGAACAAGCAGATAGTTCTCTTGTGCGACTCTCCACTTTCCTATTGAACTATTTTGAGCATTTGGAATGTGTTCAAGCAGATAATCATCAGGCTCCGAGACATGCACTACTCTTAAGTTTTTATCTGCCAAATTCTTCTTTAACCATTCAGCGCTTACAATCGGCTCCATAGCAAATGCACTGATAGAAATCAGTAACAATACAACTAACTTTTTCATAAAAAACCTTTGTTGAAATTTACACATATTGTAGATAATTGAAGCTTAATGATAAGTGGTATCAATTTTGTAGTTATTTTATTTTGCTAAATAATCAGATTGAAGTTTTAAACCCACATCTGTATAAAAGATGCAGATTTGCAAAGGTGGCTCTCTAGAGGAATTTCAAAATCTCTTTTTCTATATCCTCTTTTTCTATAACAGTATCTTGAACAACCTTCTTGCTAAAGAGCTCTCTTATCATGTCAGGTATTTTTAAGTTCGCCTCTTTAGAGATAGAAACAAGAGCTTTTAAATCCTCTCCATCGATTTCACCCGTTAATGCATTTGCGATAACAGGAGAGAACTTTGTCCACTCTGCCGTTGAGTACGCAATTGTTTTTATATTCTCTTTTGTGCATGTCTCATAAGATTTCATACATGTTGCGGTATGTGGGTCCATCAGGTAGCCGTTTTTATAGAAAGTATCTTTTATATACTTTTTACCCTCATCTCCGTTGCAGAAATCAGCATCAAAACTTTTTTGAAGATATGTGAGCTCCTCAGATGTCAACTCGTAAAAGCTACTCTCTTCAAGGCTCTGCATCAACTCTTTTGTTCTCTTATATCCGAACATATCATACAAAATTCTCTCAACATTCGATGATTTTAGTATATCCATCGCAGGGGATGTCGTATTTACTACATGAGAGTCTCTTAGATCATACTTTCCTGTTTTTATAAGCTTTGTTAAAACATTGTTCTCATTTGAGGAGATGATGATTTTCTCAACAGGAAGTCCCATCTTCCACGCATAATATGCGCCCAAAGCATTTCCAAAATTTCCGCTTGGTACATTTAGGTAAACTTTCTCGCCCATAGTTATAGCACTTTGACGAACAAGCTCCAAGTAGCTGTGGATATGATAGATGATCTGGAAAATAATGCGCCCAAAGTTTACAGAGTTTGCAGCTGAGAGTAGTATGTTTTTCTCTTTTAGTGCCTTTTTAAATTCACTGGAAGAGAGAAGTCTCTTAAGCGCATTTTGTGCATCATCAAAAACACCGTTTATTCCGATAACCTTCAAGTTTTTTGCATCTTCTGTTACCATCTGAAGTCTCTGCACATCACTGGTTCCGCCCTCAGGATATAGACATGCTACTTGAACATTCGCTCTGTTTTTAAAAGTCTCTAGTGCTGCGGGACCCGTATCACCGCTTGTTGCAGCAAGAATAAGATAGTTCTCACCTCTTTTTTGCGCGATTGAAGAGAGAACTATACCAAATGGCTGAAGCGCCATATCTTTAAATGCGCGGGTCGGTCCATGGTAGAGCTCGCTGATATAGAGATCCTCTTTTACTTTTACCACCGGTACCGGATTTGCAGGATTATCAAACTTATCATAGAGGTTTAGGGCATCTTTAATAACGTCTCTATCTATATCTATCTCAAAATGTTCTAAAACATCAAATGCCAACTCTTTGTATGAAGAGTTTAGATGTTTGGTCAAAAAACTCTCTCCGAGCTCTGGTAGACTTTCGGGAACGTAAAGACCGCCGAATGAAGCTATGGGGCTTAAGATTGCCTCTGAGAATGTAACACTTTTGGGACTGTTTTCATCGCATCCGCGGGTTTGAATAAAGTTCATTTTTTCACATACCTAAAATTTTTTTTGCAATTATACCTAAAATTAATAGCTAACGTTAATCTCTAGCCTACTGAAAGAGCCCTATAGGATTTATATGAAATGACTTCTGCGTAACCTCAAAAATCAACTCATCGCTTACGCGCCCTATCGTATAGCCCTTTTTGATTCTTTTGCCTTTTTGAATATCGGGAGCTATCTGAGATAGATTTGCATATATCGTATGCAGACCGTCATCATGTTCGATGATTACTATATTATCAAGGATTGGAGTCCTGTCCGCAAATATAACTTTACCGTTAAAGACCGTTTTGACTTTTGCATTTTTCTCGCTCGGCTGCAGCGATATCGACTCATTAAAGACTTTTATGCCGTAGATCGGGTCGGTGTATGTTCCATACTCTTTTGTAATCTTATAAGGCTCAAACGGCGGAATTGTTTTTTTGCCGGTATATTTTTTCGTCTTAGCTGCTTGATAGCTGCTTCCATGATTTTTAACCTTTGGAAGGTCTTTATCGCCAACAATATCTTTTGCATCAAAAGCCTCTTTTCTTGCTGCCTCTTCCTGCGCCTTTTTTATCTCATCTATCTTTATAATATTTAACTGCGAGAGAGTTTTCTTTAGCATATCCTGCTTATTAAAGACCTCTTTTAGCTTCTTTTTGTAAGATGCTTTTGCGACCTCGAGCTTTTTAAGCGAAGCTTCATTCTCCCTTTGAGTACGTAACAGCTCTTTTCTTTTGTCATCAATATTTTTAATAGCAGCTTCGAGCGAGCTGACCTTAGAGTTTAGAACTTCAATATTTTTTGAATTGTTATAAAATTTTTCGTTAAGCTCTTTTATCTTCTCTTTAGCCGCTTTAAGCATCAACTCTAAAACTTCATACTCCATCATGGACTCTGCGCTGGCACTGTACTCCTCTTCAAGTATAATGGACAGGGAGACGCTTTGCGCTATTGTGAAGACAAGCTCCTCTTCAAGCTCCTGCGTCTCCTTTTTGAGATTCTGCTGAGAACTCTTTAACTCTTCAAGCTCTTTTGCGTTTTCACCGTAGCTCCCCTCTTTTTCCAAGAGCTCCTCTTTGAGCCGCTTAAGATGCTCTTGCTGCTGAGCAATCTCTCTTCTTTGCTTTATTATCGCCTGAGCGGTTTCGTTCATTTTTTTGTTTATATCTTCTTGCGTTTTTGCAAAAGAGCTTATCTCAGAGCTTGTTTTTGCTATTTTAGTATCCACGCTCGTTTTTGCATCTAAGTACAAATATGCCAATGAAAAGAGTAAAAATAAACGAATCATGCCTCTTCTTTATGCCCTAAAACAATCAGAGACGCAAGAATAATCGATATAGACATAGCGACTCCCAAAATAAGCATAAAATCATCTACTTGATCAAATATCACTATACTGATTCCAATGTTATTAAACTGCTCTAAAACAAAAGGAGATGATGAGAGATAGACAAAGACTCCAAATGCCAAAACACTTGCAATAAGTGCATCAACGATAGCAAGCCTAAATAAAACCGCTGAACGAAGCCATAAAGCAGCGCCAAAAAGCCCCATAATGCTCATTCTCTCATTGTGTTTATACTGCCAGATTCTAAGCTCTTTTATAATCAACAAAACCGTAACCACAAGCACGACAACGGCAAAAAGAGCAACTACGTTTTTAAAGAGCGTGAGAAGCTTATATGTCGTATCATGCGTGTGTGAAAAATCTTCTACTTTTTTTATTGAGCTGTTTTTAAGCAGATCGTTTCTTAGACTTTTAACCTCACCAGGAGTTGGATAGTGCGTTAGGCTTAGTTTATAAAACTTAGGCATGATGAGCTTTAAAAGCTCGACATTAGAACTTTTCATATCACTGCTGAGCCTATCTATAACCGAATCCGGCGAAAGCTCTTTTGCAGCTGCGATTATGCTGTTTATTGCCAGTATCTCACTGTGCTGCAACTCTTTTGTACTAACTGCTATAACGGAGTAGTTATTGGCAAGATTTACTTTATACGCCTCAATGGAGCGTTCAGCTATAAGATAGGCCTGCATTGAGAAGAGTATGCTCAAAAGTGCTATTACAAGTGAGAAGTGATTTTTAACAGACTTCATGAATACTCCCATACTCTATATGAAAATGTTTGTACTCAACGCGAAGCGTCTTTGGAATGTTGTGTGTCACGACAATAACGGTAGTATTTAGCTGAGTGTTTGCACCCTCCAAGAGATTCCAAATAAGCTCCGAGGAGTACTCATCAAGGTTTCCCGTAGGCTCATCTGCCAAAATCAGAACAGGATTGTGTGCAAGCGCTCTTGCCATTGCAACTCTTTGCTGTTCGCCACCGCTGAGTTCGAGTGGAAACTTGCCCGACTGATGATTCAGCCTTACATGCTTTAGAAGTTTGTCAACCTGGTTATTTGCAACGCTCTTCACATAACCGTTAATAAGAAGAGGAAGCATAATGTTTTTGTCAATTGTCCACTCTTTTATAAGTTTATAGTCTTGAAAAACTATCCCGATATGGCGTCTTAAAAAATTAAGTCTTGAGCGCGAAACACCTTTGAGTTCAACTCCTCCAACTATCAAAGAGCCGCTTTTTGATTTCAGGGCTCCATAAAGCGACTTTAAAAGCGTTGATTTGCCGCTTCCGCTTGCGCCTGTTATAAAAACAAAGCTCCCCGAGTCAATTGAAAAGTTAGCCTTGTTGATAATAGTCTCACTGCTAGAGTATGCCAGTGATAGATCTTTGGCTACTATGACTTTATCCATGAAGCACCTTGTTTAAAAATTGATGCGCAATCAGATTGCTTTTTGACTTTAGCGGCAGAGCGGGATAATAATGTGCCTCTTTGCCTCTAATAACAACATAAAGATGTTCGGGTTTGTCAAAACTACCCATGGAGAGACGTACCATAATTCCATCCCTTAGGCTGTATGTTCTCTCAAAGTGCATAAATCCGCCATCAAATTTTTGTACTTTTTTGTGAAGTTTTAAAATATCTTCACTCAAGAGACGCACATCAAGAAAGTCAAAATCTCCCTCTAGTTCCAGTTCTGGAGACTCTTCATCGTTTATCATAGTTACGTCATAGATGTTTTTCTCCATCTTTCTCCATCTATCTTCATACTTGCTCGTTATGGCAATATCTCTGTTTTTATTTATATGAAGAGTAGTTTTGTTAAATGCGATAAAGGTCTCATACGAGTAGGCGTAATAGTTCTCACTATCGGTACGAAGTTCTAAAGTTCCGCCGACTTTAAGTATGCGCCTAGCCTCCTCTATAAAAGTAGTTGATATTACTCTTCTATGGGGTTTTTTGTCCCATGGAACAGGAAAATGAACATAAATTTTTTCTACAATATTTGAAGGAACAAGCTCCATAAAAAGCCTTGCGTCATAACTAAGCAGAAGAATATTCTCAAGTTTTTTGATGGCTATCTGTTTTAAAACCTGCTCAATTGATGGATGATGAATCTCTATACCGATGAAGAGTATCTCAGGATTCTTTATGGCTTGATGCAGAAGGTGTCGTCCTGAACCAAAACCGACCTCAATCCTAATCTCTCTATCTTTTGGAAAATTCTCCGCAAAATAGCTTATCTCTTTTAGGGCGGTTACCTCTTGAAGATGGATGTTTTTTTGATTTTGAGGCACATTAGAAGAGAGCACATTCAACTCAGCCGCTTTTGCATACGTCAAGAGTGCTTTATGCACATTATATATAGAAGCTGGTTTCGTGAGCTTGTCTACCTTTAGAAGGGCTCTTCCCTCCTCCTCTTTTAAGAGCAAAAAGAACTCATCATCTTCTACAGTTGTGGAAATTAGCTTCTCTTCTTTATGATTAATATTGTCTGCTATAAAATTAAACGAGACTCCATCGCTATTTGATGGAAATCCTATCTCCCTAAACTCTTCTATATGTAGATGCGGCATTCATTCTCGTTTTAGTTAAAATCTTGTAATGGAACTATTACGTCTTCTTTTGGTTCTGTTACACTCTCGCTTTTTTGCTGAGGAATCTTCTCTGCATTATTTATAGAGTTTACAATGGCTGCTTCTTCAACATTAAGCTCAATCTCTATGCTCGGCTCTGACTTTATGCCGTTTGCATCAACTGAAAAAACTCTATAGTAGTAAGTTTTACCCGCTTCTATCTCAGAGTCTACAAACTGTGAACCCTTAATTTTTTCAAAATCTTCTATAGAGCTCTCTACAAGGCTTTTTTTGTATCTTTTTTGCACATTGTAGCTCTTAACTCTTGCATCCGAATTACTCCATGAGAGTACTACTTTGCCCTTTATAAGCTTTGCTTCGACCATTGATGGAGTATTTGGTTTGATCAGCGTCTTCCCTAAAGCCGAGTGATTACTATGAATACTCTCTAGCTTATCTTTATCAAAAACGCTAACTCTATAAAAGTACTCTTTTCCATCCTCCTCTATTAGATCAACATATGAATTATTTTTAGTATCTATAACCATACTATAGCTTCCGTTGATATTAGAAGATCTATAAACTCTGTAAACCAAAAAATCTGGAGCGTCACTCTTCTCCCACTTGATCTCGATTCTTCTAGGAAGATCCATCGAAGCAGTTATCTGAGTTATCTCTTTTGGAAGCTCTTTTGTAACAACTTTGACCTCTTGGCTAGGATTTGAGAGAAGGTTGTCGAAAGTAAGTGCGCGAATGCGATACTTATATGTAAAGTTATCTTTTAAATCTTTATCTATAAACTCAGCATTGAGTCGTCCATTAACCGTCGCTATATCCCTCCAACTATCCTCTTGAAGAGTTTTTCTTTGAATTACATATCCCTTTACCTTTTGGTTTATATGCGGTCTCCAGATTATTTTCGCACTTCTTGGCATGCTCTCAATACTGTGTATCCAGCTTACAGACTCCATTGGCGGAAGAGAAGTCATTGTTGTAATATCACTTTTTCTAGACTCTGCAGTTTCACTATATGTTTTAAAATAGTAGCCATATTTTGAACTCGGCTTTATATTAGTATCTAGATAGTGCGTAGAAAAACGGTTCTCAACCGTATCATAGTACTCGTTTTGTTTCTCTTTTGGATCATCGAGATTTATTTTATAGATAAAAATACCCTTTACACGCGGGTCTTCTATGCGCTCCCACTCTAACGCGATTGCATTCGCGTCAACAATAGTCCCATTCTTTGTAAGCTTTACCATAGGCAGAGACTCATCTATAACCGCATCTTTTTTTGGCGTAGGTTTTAGCGCACAACCGCTAAGAATTAGTAGGGAAGCTGTGCATAATGTAACTAGTGTCCATAACTTCATTTATTTGCTCCGTATTGAATTTTTTATTTATATAGTCCATCATCTGCTCATCAGGCAGTACGCTAAACGTTAGTAACTCTTTACTCGTAGGATGAATAAAGTATATTATGTATGCATGAAGCAAAATACGTTCCGACTTCTCTTGTTTTGGGCTTTGAGCATAAATATGATCACCAACTATATGGCGGTTCATGCTCTCTAAGTGAACACGTATCTGATGCGTTCTTCCCGTTGAGAGCTTACATGCAATAAATTGGTTTTTCTCATCACTGCTTAGGGCAAGATTCTTAAATTGCGTCTTTGCGTACTTCCCATGCTCAAGACATGCCATCTTAAGTCTGTTATGAACACTTCTGGCAATTGGAAGTTCTATCTCCGTAATATCATCTTTTAGCGGAGGGGTAATAACTGCAAGGTAGTATCTTCCCATACTTTTATCTTGAAGCTGCTCGGATAAAAATTCATGAGAAGCGTTGTTCTTCGCTATAACCATAGTTCCGCTTGTCCCTTTATCGAGTCTGTGAACTATCCCGTGACGCTCTTCTCCGCTTATAGTGGAGAGTCGGATGCCTTTATGCTTTAGCCAATCGACTAAAGTTGCCTCTTTTACGCTAGGTGCGGGATGTACTGTAAGTCCGGTTGGTTTGTTTATAACCAAAACATCATCGTCCTCGTAGAGTATCTCTACGTTAAAATCAATATCTAGCGCCTCTTTTACCTCTGGCTCTGGAAATGTAACTTTTACTACTTGATTCTCTTTTAGTTTAACGCCGCTGCGAGAGACTATTTTTCCCTCAACTTCTACGCACTCTTTTTTAATTAAACTGGCGATTTGTGAGCGGCTCTGCCCAATTTGTGACGTTAAAAATGTATCTAAACGCTCTGGATTCTCGCAAACATAACTCTGTGTATTATTCATATTATTA
>NZ_JAVVFL010000267.1:0-1769 GCF_032250635.1 Sulfurimonas sp. | reverse complement strand
CAGATTTTTGAAATTGAAATCAATATCGAGATAAGATTTCACATCTGAGCTATCGAGACTCCCTTTGAGTTTTGTTGAGCCGTACTCATCTACTACGCCGTCTATATCTACCTCCGTAACTTCTCCCTTGATGTTGGAGAGAGAGTGAATCTCTCCGTTTAGGTCATGGATGAAGGTTTTAAAATCAATCGGCAAAGAGTAGTCTGCAAAATGTGCGCTTGAATTTGTGATTCTAAGCTTTAGAAGATTAAAGGCAAAAGAGCCCTCATCCTTCTTGCTTTGACTCTGCTCTTCTTTTTTAGCGGCTTCTTTACTTTGGCTCTCTTTTACAAGCCTTGAAAAATTCATACTCTTGTCTTTGTTGACTATAGCATCAACATAAAAAGAGTCTAAAATAAGCTCCTCAATATGCAGGGAGTTTGGATCACCCTTAAAGGCAAATGATTTAATCTCCGCTGTTTTAAAAGATGCCAACTTGTCTCCGCTTCTGCTCTCATTTAATAAAAATTTCTCTATCTTCAAGCTTCCATCCGCCGCCATCTCAGCTTTTGCCTCTTTTTGTTTGTAGGCAGTTTTGGCGCTCAGACTAAGCGCACCCTCACTAACTTTAATATATACCGCCTCCCCTATATATGGGCTCAGCTCTTTTAGAGATATTTTTTTAAGCTCAACACTTCCCTTTTGCTCAAGCGGCGTATGTTTTATATCTCCCTTGGATTTCACATATCCCTTGTTGTTTACCCTAAGAGAGATATTGTACGCAAATTTACTCCCCTCTTTTGAGCTTATATTTTTGGCATGCAGCTCTATTTTGTCCAGAGTCGTCTTTGCGCCCTTCTCTACTCCCTTGTCCTCAAAGAGCACTTTCGCGGAGTTTACGTCAAAAGATTTTAGCGCTACTTTATAAGCCTCCTCTTTTTTGCTCTTTATGGTTTTAGAGCTGCTTTTTGTTGCACCTTTTGGCTCCTCTTTTGGCTCTATAAGTCCGAGCAGATTTATCTCTCCTCTTTTGTCTCTTTTTGCATAAACACCCAGAGAATTTAGAGCAACTCTATCTACAAAAACCTCTTTTTTCTTCGTGTCTAAAGTCGCATTTTTTACCTCAAAACTCTTAAACTCCGCAATCTTAGCGCCGCTGTCTCTTCTTTGCAAAACAACCTCATCAACAGCCGCATTCGCACTATGAACCAACAGCTGCATCTTCTCGTCTTCGCTACGCAAAGTAGCATTAACATCAAATCCGGCAACTCCGTTTTTAAGCAAAACATTGTAGGTTTTAAGACTCTCTAAGGCTGCCTGATCTATATATGGGCGGTAGTGGACAATGTCGAAATCTTTGCACTGTGTGAATGTTTCGACATTTAAGGCGGCGTGTTGAACGCTTCCGCTTGAGTTGCAGCTAAATCTATCATTTAAAAGCAGCTCTATGTCGTAAAAAAACCTCTCCTCTCCTGCCAAAGTTACGTTTTTGAGATCAATGCTGAGTTCGTTTAGCTTCGTCTTTACGCTTGGTTTTACGCTCTCATCGCTTAGATTTGCGGCTATCTTTTTGAGAGAGATATCATCTATTTTGACACTCCACTGACTGCTCTTTTCTGTACTGTTTGTCTCTTTTTGAGACACTTTTTCTTCTGAGGCAGGAGTCTGTGGTTGAAGATAACCTATCCAGTCTATCTTCCCCTCCTTGTCTCTTTTTATCTCTGCATGAAGCTGCTCAAGCTCTATACTTTTGACGTAAACATCCTGCATCATGGGCTTTACAATAACCC
>NZ_JAVVFL010000061.1:0-10244 GCF_032250635.1 Sulfurimonas sp. | reverse complement strand
CTCTCTGGCGGCGGTTATGTTGTTTGCTGGGAAGATAGGACAAATAATAGTAATATCAATATTAAAGCGCGTATATATAATACAGACGGTACGCCGGTAAATGAAGAGTTTATGGTAAATGAATCACCATTAAATAGCCAAATTAACCCTTCTGTGACTGCATTTGAAAACGGTGGATTTGTCATCACTTGGGCAGATAATTATGAATCTACAAAAATTAAGCGCTTTGATGTCAATGGCAATGCGTTGATGGTAGCGGATGAATTTTCGAACGATTTAGTTATTACGCTTAAAGATTATCCGAATGATGAAATCGTTATAAAAGACCTCAAAGCTCAGCACATGGTAGAATCATTCGTATTTGCCGATGGAAGTACAATCAGCATAAAAGAGCTTGATAGCGTGATAGGAGTTGATGGGCTAAACGGATCAACATTGCTTGAAAGTGATGAAATTATCGGTACGGATGCCGCCGATCAGCTTATCGGAGGAATCGGGGACGATTACCTCGCAGGAGGCAAAGGGGCGGACACCTATCTCTTCAACCGCGGCGATGGGCATGACACTATTTATGAATATTCTAACGGAGGTGTTGACACTCTTTTATTTGGTGAAGGTATTGTCAAAGAGGATTTAGTATTTAAAAATATCGGCGGCAATTTGATTATAGGGTTAAAAGAAGATGGTAAAAACTTTGAAGAGCTAAATGATACTATTGAAATAGCATATGCATTTGATATGAGCAATGAAATAGAGAAGTTTGTTTTTGCTAATGGAGAAGAGATAGCTTTTAACGACCTAGAAGCTTACGGTGCATTTGACGGAAATGATCAAATACGAGGAACCGCCGTTGCCGATACCATCAAGGCAGGAGCCGGAAATGACACCATTAATGGAAACAGTGGAAATGATGTCATAGCCGGAGGTATAGGTAACGATACCATTGACGGCGGTGAAGGTAATGATGTGTACATTTATAATCGTGGAGACGGGCAAGATATTATAAATTATTATTACAATACTCAGTATACCAACTACTACGCCGGCGCTGACCGCATAAAATTTGGCGATGGAATTACCAAAAACGATATAATCGCCAGTTATTCAGGAAGCAGTTATATTTTGGCTATCAACGAAGAGGGCAAAACATTTGATGAACTTAGTGACAAAATAGTACTTACAAACTGGAACAGCAGTCGCGGTGTTGTAGCTTTAGAATTTACAGATGGAACAACTTTTGACTATACTGATATGTTATCGCTCCAGTCAGGTACTGAGAAGGATGATGTTATTAATCTATCTAGTGTTCGTTATGGAGTCAATATTGATGCTAAAAGTGGTAATGACACGGTAATGGGAACAAACTATGATGATATTATAAACGGCGGAAGCGGGAATGATACACTTTACGGGCAAAACGGCAACGATACTTATTTTTTTGGTAGAGGAGACGGAAGAGATACGATTATTGAAGGTTCAGAAAGTAATAGTTTTGATGTTCTTAGGTTTAAAGAGGGCATTACGGTAGATGATATTATCATCAAGCAAAATGGCTATGATTTTATAATTGGACTTAAAGAAGATGGAAAAATATTTACAGAACTAAGTGATAAGATTACAATCCAAAACGGTGCGTATTATTATGAATATTATGGAAGAGATTATACCTATAGTAGTTCTTATGATTACCGAGTAGAAAAGTTTGAATTTGCAGACGGTACTGAGTGGAGCTTTGCAGATATCGTAGTACATACCCATAGCGATGAAAATGATGTAATTCACGGATTTAATTCTTCAGACACACTTGCAGGCGGTAAAGGAGACGACATACTAAAGGGGTATGGAGGGGACGACACATATATTTTTAACCGCGGAGACGGAAAAGATGTGATTTACGACAGTTATTACCGCGATAATTATGACGGCGGCAATGATACTTTAAAGCTTGGAGAAGGAATTGGTGCCGAGGATATTATTATCCAAAAATCAGGAATGGATCTTATTGTAGCCATCAAAGAGGACGGTGTAGAATTTGATGCATTGACAGACAAAATTACACTTCAAAACTGGTATCAGCCAAATAATCGTATCGAACATTTGTTATTAAATGATGGAAGCGCAATCGATCTTTCTTACCTGCTTAATCCTACCCAGGGAGATGATTATTTACTTTATGGCAGCGAAGATAATAGTGTTGATGCATTAGGTGGAGATGATGAGATTTACACTAATGACGGAGATGATACCCTCATAGGCGGAACAGGTAATGATATACTTCACGGCGGTTACGGCGACGATACCTATGTGTTCAATCGCGGTGACAGCTATGATGTTATAAATGATTTTGGTTCAAATAGCGAGGATATTATACAATTTGGTGATGGTATAACCATTGACGATATTATCGTAGAAGTTCAAGAAGGAAATTTGCTTGTAGCTCTTAAAGAAGAAGGAAAAAGCTTTGAAGAACTAAGTGATAAAATCCGTATTTTAGGTTGGGAGTCAAGTTATTATTCCAAAGCTGTAGAAACTATTAAATTTGCTGATGGAACAACATATAACATAGCGGAATATTTTAATCTTCCACAAAGTCAAAATTATTATGGTGAGGCTGCTCCTATCGTTTTTGATCTAAACAGCAACGGTATCACTTCAACATCTACTCAAAGTAATAATGTATATTTTGATTATAACGCTGACGGTCTGCGTGAACGCACTGGCTGGGCTGAACGCGGAGACGGACTCCTTGCGGTCGATGTAAATAGTGATGGCATCATTAATGACGGCAGTGAACTATTTGGAGATTATACTAAACTCCCTGATGGGTCAACGGCGGCAGACGGTTATGCAGCGATGCAACTCTATGATAGTAATAATGACGGCAGGATAGATAGTTTAGATGCTAACTTTAACGATTTATTGCTCTGGAATGATACCAATCTTGATGGACAAAGTAGCACAGATGAGCTCAGTACACTTACGGCGAACGGTATCGTATCGATTGCCCTTTTGCCAAACCCGCTCAGTGTCACGGAAAATGGCAATCGTATCAGCTATGAAACAACTTATACTAAGAGTGATGGAACGGATGGAATTGTGCGTGACCTTTGGTTTGAGACTCTAAGTGATGATACCATCCAATCAACCGATGGGGAAATCGCGGATGCGGGAAGCTTCAGCGACAGTTTTGATGATTTTACGACCGAGACAACGCTAGAAATAGATTCAATCAAATCAATGGAAGATTCAGGAATCGACTCATTAACTCTTCAAAGCCGCTATACAGGAAGCGGTCTTGACGGGGCAAGTGCTCAAACGGTGTTTGAGGGAGTAGGATATACCGGAATGCTCAGCAACGTGTGGCTCAAAAGCGATACTCTCGATACACAATACACATATAACGGAACACTTAGTGACGATATCAAAGCATTGCCGAGTATTGATGGTCAGGGGAATGTTATCAATCTTCAAGAAGCGATGAATGAAAAATCTGATTTGGCATTAAGTGTAAGCGAATTTCAAAATCTTAGTGAGACTGGAAATCTAGCCGATTTTGAGGCAAACATAGATGCTATCATCGAGGAGTGGGCACTATATGATTTTGGAGGAGAAAGTGCTAATGCGACTCCTCCGATTGTCCTTGATCTTGATGGAGACGGTGTAACCTCTACTTCACTAAGTGCCTCAAATGCATATTTCGATTATGACGGTGACGGTCGTCGTGAACACACTGCATGGAGTGATCTCGGAGATGCTCTCCTTGCCGTTGATTTAGATAATGACGGAGTGATTACCCACGGTGCTGAACTTTTCGGTAATTATACGATAAAAGCAGACGGTACAAATGCAACGGACGGCTACGATGCGATGGCTCAGTATGATACTAACGGTGATAATGTGCTTGATTCATCAGATGAAAAATTCAGTACTCTAAGACTTTGGATTGACGCAAACCAAAACGGTAAAAACGACGCAAGAGAGCTCTCAACGCTCGCAGAAAATGGTATTAACGCTATCAATCTCTCCCGCGCTGACGGTACAACTTTCACTCAAATCACCGAGGCAGGAAATATAATCACAAATGAGACAAACTATATCGATACATCAGGTGATGGAATTGTCCGTGATGTGTGGTTTAGTTATGATGGAACCGATACGATTGCTTATAGCAATCTCAGTGATAGTGATGAGAAAAAAATCGCTATTGTTGAAAATTTTTATGGAAAACGACTTAACAGTGAAGAGCGCAACAGTGTCGAAGTAATTGCCGAAGTACTCAATCAATATAATGCACTTCGTTATGATACGATTGCCAAAATAATCACTGATAAACTTTATGGTGAAGGATTTCCAAATTGTACTTTTTTACATAATGCGCTTAACAATACATTAGGTCGTGTTGTTGGGGGTGCGGCAAGTGCGACGGAAACGCTTTTGTCTGTTAATTTATTGGCTTCGTTGCTTAAGCGTGAGCATGTGAGTGTCCTTGCAGATATCTATCCTGAATATTTTAGCAATCCGACTATTTCCGGATTGCTGGCACAAAGCAATATCGCTATCGGATTTGAGGGCGGTGCACTTGTTGGTCATATCGGTAATCGCTATTTCGGCACAAGCTCGGCAGAAACACTAGACTTCTCTGCGCTAGATGGAGTAAGAGCGTATATGAGCGGCGGCGATGATACAATCATCGGTACGGAAGGGATTGATGAGATTGTCGGCGGAGAGGGGAATGATATCCTCGATGGAAAAAGCGGTAATGATGTGCTAGTAGGGGGACAAGGAGATGATATTCTTATAGGGGCTTCTGCACAAAATGTCTATCGCTACGCATGGGGGGATGGTGTTGACACTATTATAGATGCAGGAAGTGGCGAATATACTCCCGACACCCTCCGTTTTAGTGATTTGGATATCTCTCGTATATCTATAAAAAGAGTTGCAGATGATATGATCATCCATATTCACGATGAAGTAGGAGAACTTCTAACGCCGTTTGGAGAGGCTTTTGGAAGCATAACTATTAAAGATGGATATACAAGCGGAAAAATCGAACATTTCTATTTTAAAGATACGCGTTATACGATGGAAGAAGCATTAGCATATGCCAACGCAGACACCAATTACTATTTTGTTAAAGGTGACGGAGATGTCTTAATTGATGAAAAAGGTGGAGAAGATACCCTTCATTTCGATGAGGGAATTACACAAGAGAACATTATTGCGCGTATCGTTGGAGAAGATTTAGTTATAGCCTTGACACAAGAAGGACACACTTTTGACACCGCTAGTGACAAAATTACTATTTTAAATTATAGCAATGCGATTGAACATTTTGTGTTCGATAACGGTGGTACGATGGATCTTTTAGGGATGGTAGATTTTGCGCAGGCACATCTGAAAATTATCGGCAGCGATGAATCTGAAACGCTTTATGGAACTGCTGAAAGTGAAATATTTGATGGCGGCTTGGGAGATGATACAATCTATGGCGAAGATGGAGATGATATCTACCGATTTGGCTTAGGTGATGGAAAAGATAGAGTCATAGATAGTGGCGGTGCGGATCAAATCATCTTTAAAGCAGGTATAAATGCATCGAATGTTTCTCTCACACTAGATGGAGAAGATTTGCTTATCAGTCTGGAAGACGGTTCGACATTAAGGGCTGTTTCATGGCTAGCTAGTGAAAATCGTATCGAAAGTATAACCGATGCGGAAGGTATAAGTGTTGATTATTCAAATATCCTTAAACCAACACTAGGCGATTTATCGGCTCAAACAGATGAAGATACGGCGATTGAAGGGAGTCTGAGTGTCACAGATATTTCACAAACTGATTTAATCTATGCTGTTGTTTCCGATACTTCTAATGGTATATTTACAATTGATGAACAAACGGGAGAATGGGGCTACATGCCTAATCCAAATTTTCATGGTTCAGACAGTATTGTTGTATCGGTAACCAACGGATATGGGGCTATTTCTAGCTCTATGATTACGCTAAATATAGCAAGTGTAAATGATGCCCCTACTATCGAAGGGGAAGATATTGTAGTAACGTTGCGTAATACTTTAACAGACGATGGTCAAATCATAGCTAATGATATAGATGGAGATACACTTGTATACGCTATAGAGACACAAGCTTCTCATGGAGAGCTCAGTGTGGATGAAAATGGTAGATGGTCTTATACGACTGTTGATGGATATGACGGGCAAGATAGTGCGATTATTCGCGTTAGTGACGGTAATGGTGGAAGTGTTGAACGAGCTTTGCACTTTACTATTATCGACAATACTGCCCCCGAAGCTGCTTTGGAGACATCTCATACGCTCCAAGATATCCGCTTTCTAAGTGGCAATATAGGGGCGAGTGATGCAGACGGTGATGCACTCAGCTATACTATAGCAACCGATGTTGCAAACGGAACGCTAAGTGTTGATGCAAACGGGTCGTGGAGTTATGCGGCGGCAGATGGATACATGGGAGAAGATATTGCCGTGATTACGGTAGATGATATGAACGGAGGAGTGATTATACAAACACTTAATTTTAACATAGATGTATCTGCACCGTCATTAGCCAATACAACGGCAAATCTTTTTGAAGATACGTCGTCAACGGGAATGCTTGATGTTGTTAATCCTATAGGTGGAGTATTGACATATGAAATATTAAATACTACGACTAAAGGGGAATTTAGTGTTAATGAAAGCGGAGAGTGGAGCTACACCCCATTTGCTAACATAAACGGCAATGACAGCGTCACTATCAAAGTGACCAATACATATGGATTAAGTACCACTGCAGTACTTGAACTTGCCATCGAAGCGGTAAATGATACACCGATAACAACCGAACAAGAAAATTACACTCTTCAAGACATCCGCCAACAGAGAGGACAAGTCGAAGCCACCGATGAAGACGGAGATGTTTTAACTTACAGTGTAACAACAGCTGCTTTACATGGAACGGTGAATGTAGATGAAACTGGAACATGGATATACAGCGTTGAAGATACTTATATAGGAACTGATTCAGCAGTTATTACAGTCGATGACGGAGAAGGCGGAAGCGTAACTAAGACTTTAAACTTTGATGCTAAAGTTTCAGCACCATCAATAGGTACAGTTACATTTAACTTACTAGAAGACAACCTCTCAACTAATAATCTAAATGTAAATAATCCAGTTGGCGGAGCATTGACTTATGAAATTATCACAACTTCTGAAAATGGTACATTTACTTTGGATGAAAATGGTGATTACAGTTATAACCCAAGCCAAGACTACAACGGTTCAGACGCAGTAATAGTTAAAGTTACAAACGAGTACGGATTAAGTACGACAAGTACACTTACATTTGATGTAGAAGCGGTTAATGATGCACCGGTTACAGTTGCTACTGAAGCATTTATACTACAAGATGTAAGAGAACAGACAGGTGAAGTAGAAGCAACAGATGTAGATGGAGATGTATTGGCATTCTCAGTTACAACAGCTGCCGAGCACGGAACAGTTACTATAGATGAAACAGGCGCATGGACATACAGCGTAAATGGTATTTATATGGGAACAGACTCAGCAGTAATTACAGTAGATGATGGAAACGGAGGAACTGCTACAAAAACTCTGACTTTCGACGCAAAAGTAACAACTCCAACTCTAACAGATTCAACAAGCAACCTTCTAGAAGACAATCCTTCAGAGGGAATATTCAATGTTGTAAACCCAATAGGCGGAGTATTAACATATGAAGTCCTGACAGCCACAGCAAACGGAGGTTTCAGTGTTGATACAGATGGAGGTTGGAACTACAATCCAAGCCAAGACTACAACGGCTCAGACTCAGTTGTAGTAAAAGTTACAAATGAGTATGGATTAAGCACGACAAGTACACTTACTTTCGATATAGAAGCAGTTAATGATGCACCGATTGTAGCACTAGAGAGTGAAGCGTTCACTTTAACTAACATTCGTGATCTTGAAGGTAAGGTTGAAGCTAGTGATGTGGATGAAGATGTTCTTACATATACAGTAGCAACGCAGGCTTCAAATGGGGTAGTAACCATAGATAGTGAAGGAAACTGGCACTATAAGGCAGATGGCTCGTTTAACGGAACTGATTCAGCAACTATTTTAATAAACGATGGAGCTGGCGGTACGGTAACAAGTAGACTAGATTTTACGGTAGAAGGTTACATCTATGAAGGTGGAGATTTAGTTATTACTGATAACGGAGAAGATACTTTAGTAATGAATGAAATAAGTCAAACTAGTCTCTCATTTGCTAAAGATGGTAATAACATGATGATTAGCGTAAAAGATCAAGGTTTAATTACTATAACAGATTATTTTATAAATGTAGACTCAGGTGTACAAACAATAACAACAGCTAATGGAGATATAAACTTAGGTAAAGATATTATAAAAAACGCTGATGAATCTTGGTGGAGAGGAAGAATCGAGGCAGATGAAGATATGAAAAATCTTATCATAGGAAATAAACATAGAGATTATTTAATTGGCTCAAATAATAGTGATATATTATTTAGTGGAGACAATAATGATAAGTTACAAGGTCTTGGCGGAGATGATCTTCTTATTGCTGGAAAACGTAATGACCGTTTATATGGCGGTGATGGCAATGATACAGTTTATGGTGAGAGTGGAAATGACAAATTGTATGGTGAAGCTGGAAATGACATGTTAATCGGTGGAAGTGGTAATGATATTATTTTCGGTGGTGATGGTAATGACTTCTTGTTTGGTGGATTAGGGTCTGATAACCTAGAAGGTGCTTTAGGAGATGATACATACTTCTTCGAAATAGGTAATCAAAAGTCAACAATTGATGATTATGAAGGTAATGGTAAAGGCAAAGGTAGAAAGTCAGAAGATGCCGGTTATGATATTGTTAAGTTTGGAGAAGGAATATATAAAGAGGATATCAGTTTTATAATGAAACATGGAGATTTATTCTTTCAATATGGAGATAAAGACACAATTGAAATAAAAAATCAAGATGAAATTAGCAGACAGATTGAAAAATTTGAACTTGCAGATGGAAGTTTCTTGACTAATGAAGATGTAGATATGGTTATACAGCAACTAAACGCATATTCTACAGATAAAAAAGGCATGCACAAAATTGATAATGAAACAATAAGAAACAATACAGAGATGATGAATATTGTATCTTCCGCTTGGCAGGCTTAGTCCTGTTCAAGCGCTAATTTTAGGCAAATACCAATTCACATGATGATCAAAAAAACTCTTCAGTAGATTTAGATTAAAAAATGCAGTTTACTCAAATAAATTTTGCAAAAAATAAAGAGTTTGAAGAAGAAGAAAATAGAATGTTTACATAGCTTTTTTTAGAAGCAATTAGGGAGCATAATATTCAGCAAAATTAATGGCTAGAAAAATTTGCGCTTGAGCCTATAAGGATGAAGTGATACCTTCCAAACAGTGAAGATAGGTTTGATTAACATATGGATGTAACAAACTTTAAATATTCTAGTCGTTTCTTATTATGTTTCTTCCAATGTTGGGCATGGTGGCATAAAGCAAATAAAATTGTAGGAAACAATCCAAAATATATCGTTGGCACTTATATGTACTATGTAGATTGTTAGATGCGGAGCAACATAGAATCTTGTGAGAGCATTAACTACTTTTATTTTATCTCTCTGAACTCATTTAATATTTTCTCTACGACCTTAAGCTGTGTATCATCCTTGCAAAGAACCTCATTCATGGAATTTTCACGATTTATCGCATCAAATATAGAAGTATTTTTTAACTCCGCCGTTGACAAGACAAAAAGAATTAACTGGAAAATATGAATATATATTTATAAATAAATCAAAAAAACCATTTTATGCTCACGATATAGTTGGAGTGAACTTTGATAAAATATTAAAGAAAAGTGGGGTTGAAGATAGACCATTGTATAATTTGAGACATACTTTTGCATCGCAACTTATATCAAAAGGTGCAGATATTACTTGGGTTTCAAAAATGTTAGGTCATAAAGATGTTTCTATTACATTGAAAATATATACAAAGTTCATTCAAGAAGATGATGAGACTAGGCTTAAGAAAATAGCTAAAATAGACAAGTTTATGGTCAAGTTTGAAAATAATGATGATTGGAACATAGATAAATAGGGGATTATAGAGTGCAAATAAGAGTCTATTACGAAGATACGGATACGGGTGGAGTTGTTTATCACTCA
>NZ_JAVVFL010000060.1:0-10262 GCF_032250635.1 Sulfurimonas sp. | reverse complement strand
ACTGCTCATTTTGCGAAACTGCTAGTAACGCATCTTTTTTCATCTTTATATGTGCATCAAACTTCTCTTTTTTCTCTCCGCTTTGAAGCTTTGCCTCTTTTAAAAACTGCTGTGTTTGCTGCTCTTGCGAAAAGTAGAGATGCACAACGGCGATAGAGAGGATGAGGATTAGGGTAAAGATGATGTAGGAGAGAAAAAGCTTGATGCCAAATTTTAATTTATTCATAGCTGCTTATCTTGTACCCTGCATTTCTTACATTGAGTATGAAGTTCTCTTGCAGTTTGGCGCGCAACTTTTTTATCTGCGTTCTTAGCGTATTGTCCTGCACTTCTTTGTTGTCCCAAACGTAATCTTTTAAAATATCGGTGGTTATAATTTGGTTTATGTTTTTACTCAAAATGTAGAGAAGTTTCTTTTCATGCACATTTAAATCAACTGCTTCATCTTTGTAAAAAAGCTGCATCAAAGAGATGTCAAAACGATAACTCTCGCTGATTTTTACATTGTTTTTCGTTGCATCTTTATAAAGAATCTGGTTAATTCTAAGTTCCAACTCTTCAAGCAAAAAAGGCTTTCTTACATAGTCGCTGTACCCTAAATCATACCCTTTTTTGACATGTTCTATATCGCTTTGGGCGGTTATGTAGATGGCTGGAGTCATTATGTTTTCTTTGCGAATCTCTCTAAGCGTTTCAAAACCGTTTTTTTTAGGTGTGTTTATGTCGAGCAAAAATATGTCGTAATTTTGCAAGAGAGCGTTATCTAAAAGCGCTTCCCCATCATGAAAATAGTCAACTTGATGGTCGTTTAACTCAAAATAGTTTTGTATCTCTTTACAGATAAATTCGTCGTCTTCTAAAAGGAGTATTTTCATTTTTACCTAATCTCTCAGCACTTTAGCGGCACTTTTGTCTATTATCATTATAATGTAATCTCAAATGCAGGAGTAATTTATGAAAATTATAACACTTATTTTCTTTTTATCTTTTTTTGTTCTCTTTAGGGAGTCGGCAGCAGCTTCAAACAGCTTGGCTAAAGAGACATCGCCTTATCTTTTGCAGCACAAGGATAACCCCGTTGATTGGCACCCTTGGGGCGAGGAGGCATTTCTTAAGGCTAAAAAAGAGAACAAACTCATCTTTCTCTCCATTGGGTACTCTACATGTCACTGGTGTCATGTGATGGCGCATGAGAGTTTTGAAAATGAGCATTTTGCAAAACTGCTTAACAAATATTTTATAAGCATCAAAGTTGACAGGGAAGAGTTGCCGCATATAGACAGTTTTTATCAAAAGGTTTATAGAACTATGAATTCAAAAGGCGGCGGCTGGCCTTTGACAATTATGATGACGGCTGATAAAAAGCCCTTTTTTAGTGGAACTTATGTTCCTTTGTCCGCAGGTTACGGTTCTCGTGGTTTAGTGGATATTATAAACAGCGTTTCAACAATCTCTCATCAAAAATTAGCCCAGATGGGCGAAAAAGTGCTTTTGTCGGTTGAGCAGAGCCAAAAGTTTTCAAATCAGAAAGCCCAGCTTATGTCAGGTCTTGCAAACAAAACCATCAGCGACTTTAAATCATATTACGACTTTAATAACAGCGGTTTTTCAAATCGACCGAAATTTCCCGAGGCTTCAAAAATCATACTGCTTCTGAAACTTTACGAGATAACAAAAAACAAAGAGAGTCTTGACATGTCGCTTAGCGCGTTGGACGCTATGGCAAAAGGCGGAATTTACGATCAGATAGAGGGCGGTTTTTATAGATATACTGTTGATGAGAAGTGGCAAATTCCGCATTTTGAGAAGATGCTCTACACAAACGGAGAACTTCTTGAAGCCTACTCTTTGGCATACAAACATACAAAAAACCCGCTCTATAAAAAAATCATAGATGAGACAATCGCCCAAATGGATAAAAGATTTCAAATCGGCGGTGTCTATATGAGTGCAAGCAACGCCGATAGCAAAAACCGCGAGGGAAGAAATGAAGAGGGATTTTACTTTGTCTATGAGCATGACGAAGCATTTGAATATCTCAAAAAAAGAGGTTTAAAAGAGTTGGAGATAAACGCTGCGCTTGGGTATCTGGGAATAACAGAAGATGGAAACTTTGAGGGGCACTTGAGCAATCCGCATATCACGGCAGATGTCGGGCCAAAAGTTCTTCAAAGGGCAAAAGAGCTGCTTTTGGAGATGCGCAAAACAAGAGAATATCCGTTTGTGGACAATAAAATAAACACCGCTTGGAATGCACTCTACATCAAAGGGAAGTTTAAGGCCGCAATAGCAGATAAAAAGTACGTCATACAAGCAAAAAAATCTCTTGATGCGCTGCTTGAGAAGATGTATATAAAAGGTGAGTTATATCATCAGACCATTGCAAATGTAAAACCTATGCAAAAGGCTCTGCTTGAGGATTACGCTTTTTTCACAAGCGCTCTTTTTGAGGCGTATCAGGCGACTTTGGAGCAGAGATATTTTAAGCTCTACAAAGAGATTGTTGAAAAAAGTATAACACTCTTTTACAGAGAGGGCAGATGGTTGGAGTCAAACGACGGCTTTAAAACATATGCAGACATTAGCGAGAGAGCCTACGCAAGTGCATTGGCACAGCAAAGCATCAACCTTTTAAATTACGCGACCGTTTTGGCTGATATGAAAAAGTTTGCTATGGCAAAAGAGATAGCAGAGCTCTATAGCGCTACGATAAATGCAAGCCCCTCAAGTTATCCAACTGCTACGCTAGCATCTCTTATGTTTGAATATGAGCCCATCTTTATAAAATCAACAAAGAGCAATTTGGATAGTTTTGATGCAAACGACATAAAATACCCCTTTGTTTACAGGTATGTTTATGATGCAGATGAGTATCTGGCATGCAAGATAAACAGTTGTTTTAGCTACGACACAGAGTTTGAAAAAGTGAAAAAAGATATTGAATCTCTCCTAAAGAGGTAAAAGCACTTTGTAGGCACTTTTGCAAGATATGATTGCAAAAAACAAGGAGTTTTCCATGAAAATTTTTCTACTCTTTATCTCTCTTACATTGACACTTTTTGCTTCAAACGAGTGTGTTACATGTCATAAAGGCATTGAAGATATCAGAGATAAAGAATCTGGTATGATGAAAGAGATTTTTAAAGTTGCCGATAAAGCTGGGCACAAAGGCAACGACTGTATCGTCTGCCATGGCGGTAATCCCGAAGCAAAAACGAAAGAGAAAGCACATGCGGGAACGGTGGAGTATTTTGAGTTTGAAAAGGGTCCAAAGGAGTTCTATCCTGCACCGGGGAGTTCATGGATAAACGAAAATACTTGCGGTATGTGTCATCCGAAGCAAGTGGGTGCGCAGATGAACTCGCTTATGATGACTGAGCAGGGCAAGATACAGGGTGCTTTGTGGAGTTTTGGCGCCAAAGAGGGGTATGAGCATACGGCAGGAACATTTGATACTAAAAATCCATCAAACCCAGATGATAGACTTGGTACAGATATCTATAAAAAATATATGCAAAAACTCGCATCCATGGAGCCGCAGGTTTTTCCAGAAGCAAACCACGAGCTTCCAGATGCCCCGACGGTTGAGGAGATTCACAAAGACCCCTCTTTAGCGGTATATACTTACCTTCGTCAGGAGTGTTTGCGATGTCACACGGGCGGAAAAGGGCGCTTTAAAAGAGGAGATTTTAGAGGGATGGGGTGTTCATCTTGTCATATTCCCTACTCAAATGAGGGGTTTTATGAGGGGAAGGATACGAACATCTCCAAAAAACCGGGGCATCTTTTGGTTCATCAAATCCAGAGTTCACGAAAAGTAAAAGTGAGCGTTCACGATGTAAATTACTCCGGTGTTCCTGTCGAGACATGTTCTACATGTCATAACCGTGGAAAGAGAATCGGCGTCTCTTACCAAGGGCTTATGGAGACTGAGTATAAATCCAATTTTGATGACGAGGGAAATGAACAGCCGCAGCTTCACACAAAACGCTACCTGCACATGCAAGAGGATATCCACTACCAAAAAGGGATGTTGTGCCAAGATTGCCACACTTCAAACGACCTTCACGGTGATGGTTTTTTAGGTGGAGCAAATGCGGCGGCGGTTGAGGTGGAGTGTCAAGATTGTCATGGAACGACAAAAACGTATCCGTGGGAACTCCCTATTGGTTATTCTGATGAGTTCGCTACAAAAGAGGCTACGGGCAAGCCACGAGGTGTAGCGCAGGATTTGTTAGAGTATCTAAAACAGGGGCATGTACCTCCAAAAGAGGATGGGTATATCATCACAGCAAGAGGAAATCCACTTCCAAAAGCGGTAAAAAAAGGGAACAAAATTATTATGTACCTCTCAAGCGGCAAAGATATAGAACTAAAACCGCTTAAGCTCTTAAAAGAGCAAGAGGCACTCTCACCTGCCGGACTTTTGGCGATGGATACCATAGAGTCTCATACTTCAAAAATGGAGTGCTACTCGTGTCATGCGACTTGGGCACCTCAATGTTACGGCTGTCATGTAAAAATTGACTACTCAAAAGGCAAACAAAATCCCGACTACTTAGCCGCTTCACATGACCAAGATATTCACGGAATGACGGGCGAGACGAAAGATTTGAAAAAATACTTGGTTGATGGGCAGGTTACGGAGACAAGAAGTTACTTAAGATGGGAAGACCCTGCGTTAGCGCAAAACGGAGAGGGGAGGGTGAGCCCTGCAATCCCAGGATGCCAGACGACAATTACGGTTATAGGAAAAGATGGCAAAGCGCTTTTGCAAAATCACATCTTTAAGATTCCAAATGTTGAGGGAGCGGGAGAAGAGGGGCAAAATGCTATCGACATGGCACCTGTTCAGCCCCATACCATCCAAAAAATAGCTAGAACATGTGAGAGTTGTCATGCAAGCGATAAAGCTCTAGGGCTAGGTGTGGGAGGCGGAAAACTTAATAATGATCCAAGTAAAACGACCATTATAGACTTGATGAGTGCGGATAGAAAAGTATTGCCGCAAATTACGGATGAGCAGTTTCCAGGAATTCCGAACTTAAAACATGACTATTCGCAGTTTATAGACGAAAACGGCACGCAGCTTATGACGGTCGGACATCACTGGAGTTTGTCTGCTCCGCTTAGTAAAGAGCAGAGAGATAAACTCGATAGACGTGGTGTTTGCCTCTCTTGCCACATAGATATACCAAGCGGTGATTTGGCTGTTTCGGCAATGGCACACATCGCAAAAATGGCAAATATCAAGATAGACAACAAAGAGCATGCGGGCATCTTAAACAAGATTTTGCATATTGGAGCATGGGTGCAGATGGCTATTGCGGCGGTTGTAATTTTTGTGCTTGGTTTTTTTCTTTATCGCTTTGTTTTTAAAAAAAGGGTAAAATCCAATCACTAAAAAGAGAAACGGTTGGAAATGAAAAGATTGACAAAAGAAGAGGCTCTTCATCTCATACGAAATGCAGATTTAAAAGAGCTCGGACGGATGGCGACTGCACGCAAAAAAGAGCTCCATCCCGACAATATCACCACTTTTGTGGTGGATAGAAATATCAACTACACAAACATCTGCTGGGTGGACTGCAAGTTTTGTGCATTTTACAGACATGAAAAAGATGTGGATGCTTATGTTTTGACGTTTGATGAGATAGATGCAAAGATTGATGAGTTGCTTGAAATCGGCGGAACGCAGATACTTTTTCAAGGCGGCGTGCATCCAAAACTAAAGATAGAGTGGTATGAGGATTTGGTCGGGCATATCCATACCAAATACCCTACAATTACCATTCACGGTTTTAGCTCCATTGAGATAGATTTTATAGCCAAGGTCTCGCGTATTAGCGTGGAAGAGGTTTTAGAGAGGCTGCATGCAAAAGGTTTGGCTTCTATTCCAGGGGCAGGGGCTGAGATACTCTCCGACAAAGTAAGAGACATAATCGCTCCAAAAAAGATTGACTCTGAAGTTTGGATAGATATTCACAGAAAAGCTCATAAACTCGGCATTATGTCGACGGCTACTATGATGTATGGAACTATTGAGACGGACGAAGATATTGTAGAACATTTTGATATGGTGCGTAGGCTTCAAGATGAGACAGGCGGTTTTCGCGCTTTTATTATGTGGAGTTTTCAAGGGCAAAATACAGAACTTCTCCGTCTTATTCCAGATATGGACAAACCCTCTTCAAACCGCTACTTACGACTTCTTGCAGTTGCCAGACTCTATCTTGACAATGTGCCAAATATCCAAAGTTCATGGGTAACGCAGGGTCCATACATCGGGCAGATGGCTTTGATGTTTGGCGCAAATGATTTGGGTTCTACTATGATGGAAGAGAATGTCGTAAGCTCCGCCGGAGCGGCTTACAAGATGGCAAAAAGTGAGATGGTACATCTCATAAGAGATATAGGCGAGATACCTGCTGTGCGAAACACGGCGTATGAGATTTTAGAGAAATTTGCATAGATGAAAAAAATAGTTTTAACAATATTGATTTTAGGAAATATACTTATGGCAGCAACAATAGATGAGATAAAAGTAAAAAGTTCAAAAATACCCGTGATTTTTGAAGAGGACAATAGACTCCCTTTGGTGACCATGCAGTTTATTTTTAAAAACAGCGGAAGTGTTGCAGATGGCACAAAAGCAGGTTTGGCAAAGTTTAGCTCAAGAGTCATGAACGAGGGGACGAAAAAGCTTGGTTCAAACAAGTTTGCCGAGGCGCTTGAGAGCAAAGCTATTCATATATCTGCATCAACTGGCAAAGAGACTTTTGTGCTAGAGCTAGGCTGCCTAAAAGAGGAGTTTGACGAAGCACTCAAATATTTTGAGATGCTGCTAAGTGACCCGAATCTTACAGAGGAGTCGATAAAGAAGGTAAAAGCAACTACCTTGGGTTCTCTTGCAAGAAAAGAGAATGACTTTGACTATATAGCCTCAAACGAGCTAAGAGCGCTTCTTTTTGATGGAAGCGTGCTTGCAAATCCGTCTTCGGGAACGATTGAGAGCGTAAAGGGCATTGAGCTCAAAGATGTAAAAGAGTTTCTATCTAAAAATATGGTTAGCTCAAAGCTGATAGTTGCCATAGGCGGCGATGTGGATTTAGAGACTAGCAAAGATAAAATCTCAAAAATCATAGAGTCTCTTCCAAAGGGCAAATCAAATGAGCTTATAAAGTATGAAGCTGCTAAAGATGCAAAAGAAAAAGTACTCTTAAAAGAGACACAGCAGGCATATATCTACTTTGGCTCGCCGTACAACATAAGCGTAAACTCAGAGGATTATTACAAAGCGAGAGTTGCCGTTTTTATCTTGGGAGCAGGGGGATTTGGCTCAAGACTTATGGAGGAGATCAGAGTTAAAAAAGGACTCGCATATTCAGCTTATGCAAGGTTGGATGTGACAAAATCAAGCAGCTACATGAACGGATATCTTCAGACAAAGTTAGAGTCGCTTGAAGATGCCAAAGAGACTGTAAAGTATGTTATAGAAGATTTTGTAAAAAAAGGTGTTACAAAAGAGGAGCTTGAGCAGACAAAGAAATTTCTGCTTGGAAGTGAACCTTTAAGAGTGGAGACAATGAGCCAAAGACTTCATAGAACTTTTATGGAGTTTTACAACGATCAGGAGATTGGGCACTCTTTTAAAGAGCTTGAAAAAATCCAAACGCTGAAGTTAAAAGATTTAAATGCGTTTATAAAAGAGCATAGAGAGATTTTAGATATGAGCTTTGCGATAGTAACAAAAAAATAATATTGAGTTTTTGTATTGCATTTTGCAATATTTTACAGCATCTCTATGAAAAATCGCTATCATAACCATAGCGAGGATTAAAGATGGGCATGACAAAAGAGCAAGAAGAGAAATTTAAAAAACTAGGGCTTAGCAGCTACATAGAGCTTGCTCTTGTTGTCCCATCCTCTTACGAAGATTTAAGAGTTCACGAGAAACTTCAAATCCATGCAATGCAGCTTATAGACGCGACTGTAGAGTCTGTTTATAGAGCTCCAAATTCACTTCAGATAACTTTCTTTGCCCACAATTTCGGTCATCTTATTACAGGTGTACTGTTTCGACCAAAACCCTATATGATGCATCAGTTTAAAGTAGGCGATAGGGATTACTACTATGGAATGGTTGAGTGTAAAAACGGTTTTTGCAGTATGAGCATGCCAAAAAAAGTGACAAATATCGGCGCGATTACTCCAAAATACAAATCGGCTCTTAGGAGCGATGTTATGTTTCGGCTTATGCAAAGTTCTCTTACAAAAGAGAATCTCATCTCAGAGGGGTTAAAAGCGGAGATTGCAGAGGAGCTTTTGCATGTTCATTTTCCTGCGCAAATAGTACCGAATCTAAGAGAGTTGGAAGCAAAAACAGTAGATGCTCTTAAATATAGCGAACTCTTTAGCTATATGAAGCAGCTCTCAAACAAAAGAAGATATTTCAAGGCGCTAACCTCCTCGTGTAGCGATTATGAGAAGTGGGCACAAACTCTGCCTTTTAGATTAACGCATGAGCAGGTAAAGAGCATAGAGGAGATAAAAGCAGACTTTAGCAAAGAGATCTCTGCAAGACGGATGATAGTCGGAGATGTCGGAAGCGGAAAAACGATGGTCATCTTGGCGTCTGCACTTATGATGCTTCCAAATCGCTCCGTTCTTATGGCACCTACGACTATACTAGCAAATCAACTCTACACAGAGGCAAAAAAATTTCTCCCAGATATTAAAATCGCACTCGTTACAAACAAAACAAAAGATATAGATCTAGATGAGTATGACTTCATCATCGGCACGCATGCACTGCTTTATAGAGAGCTCCCATGTGCCTCTCTTGTCATGGTAGATGAGCAGCACCGATTTGGAACGGCTCAGAGAAATTTACTTGAGAAGTTGGTTAGTTCGGGAGAGAAAAAACCCCATTTTTTGCAGTTTTCTGCAACTCCTATTCCCAGAACACAGGCGATGATTGAGACGGCGCATATAGATGTTTCACTCATTACAACGACACCTTTTAAAAAAGATATAACAAGCACGGTCATACATAAAAACGATTTTAAAGAGTTGTTAGAGCATATAAAAATTGAGATAGAGAGTGGCAATCAGGTGCTGCTTGTCTATCCGCTGGTTGAGCAGAGTGAAGTTTTGGAGTATCAAAGTATTGATGAGGCAAGGGGATTTTGGGAGAAGAGATTTTCTAATGTCTATGTAACACATGGAAAGGACAAAGAGAAGGAGGAGGTTTTGCTTGAATTTAACAAAAGCGGCGCTATTCTTATAGCCACTACGGTTGTAGAGGTCGGCATCTCTCTGCCGCGTCTCAGCACAGTCGTCATAGTAGGAGCTGAGAGATTAGGACTTTCAACTCTGCATCAGCTTCGCGGACGTGTGAGCCGCACAGGTCTTAAAGGCTACTGCTTTTTGTACACAAACCAAAGTTCGTCCGAACGTCTTGATAGATTTACACAGACTACAAGCGGTTTTGACATCGCAAATTTGGATTTGAAGTTTAGAAAAGGCGGTGATTTACTAAAAGGGCACAACCAAAGCGGAAGTCAGTTTAAGTGGGTTGATTTGGCGGAGGATGAAGAGATAGTAAAGAGTGTGAAAGAGGATTTGGGCAAAAGGAAGTAAATTCCTTTTGCATGACTATTAATAAAGTCCGAACTTTCCGTCGTTTCTCTTGTAAAGAACACGGGTTTTACCGTCGTTGTCTATGAAGATTTCAAATAGTTTTTTGTTCTCTTTAATGTCGTTTAAAACATCTTCTACTTCACGCGGTTTGTATAGAGTAAGCTCAACTGGAACAATCTCATCTTCCATTGCTTCGCTTGCCTCATGTAGGTCTATGCCATTACCTGCTTCGCTTTTAGCTTCGTTTATGCCATCTTTATGGTGGTGGTTGTCTTTGTCGTGCATTCGGCGGAGTGCTTTTTGTGCTCTTGCTGTTGCCAAGTCGATAGCAGCGTAAAGATCTTCATCACTTTGTTTGATAACCACTGAGTTTTTATGCGCCAAGTTTATAACAAACTCTATGATTGATAGAGGCTTCCCCTTTTTTGTCTGACTTGTTGCGATTAGATTTACGGATATGATGTCCATATTGTATTTGCTAAGTGTTTCTATCGATGCATTCATGTGTGCTTTTATAGGCTCTGTAAGCTCCACATGTCTTCCTGTTAATGATATATTCATAGTAAATCCTTCGTATAATATATTTATCAACCAAATAGTTAAAATATGGTTGTGTGTTC
>NZ_JAVVFL010000266.1:0-1787 GCF_032250635.1 Sulfurimonas sp. | reverse complement strand
ATTTTATCAAATTAACCGATTAAAAGTTTGTCTACTTTATGGGGGTCATTCCATAGTCTTACCACTCCCCCATTCCCCTTCAAGAGATATAATAAATGTCTCATTTTGAGAATAATTTAATATTCCTTGTGCAACTCTTGAAGCATATGGTGCAAATTTTAAATCATCACCATCTTCTACATTTTTTTTTGGTATATCACGATGCTGCATTTTTATCCCTTTATTGCTTTTCATTTTTTACTTCGCTATATTCCATTTTTCATAACTTAGGCAAATTCTCTCTAAAAATCACCAAAATCTCTATCTGCGTCTCTGAAACGCTGTAAATTATGGAGTATCCTTGATAGACCAGTTTTCTGGTGTTTACTGAGAGTTCTTCAGTGGGTCTTCCTGCTTTTGGAAAGTTTGAGAGCGTTTGGATGATGTAGTTTTTCATTTTATCCAAGTACCTGTCGGCAACTTCCTCATTTTTTGTTTGTTCGTAAATATATTTCGCTTGTTCCACTAAGTTGGCAACTGCCGTTTTTGAAAAAACTATTTTATGCACGGTAGGAGTTCTTTGCTGCTTCAAAGGCATCGTCGATGTCTAAAAAGTCGCCCTTTTGAATCTCTTTAATGGCATTTTGGACATCTTGTTTTATTTTTGCATGTGTGGCATTGTATTCATCGAGTGAAATGATGACGACCGACTTGTTATTTTTCGTCGTCACTATCACCTCTTCGTTGTTCTCACACACATCTTCTATGATGCTTTTTAAATTATTTCTAGCACTTGTGTAGTTTAACGCCTGCATTTTAAAACCTTTTATGACAGAATACTGTCATTGTAACATATTTCATCTAACAAGCGTTTTTTTCAGATACACAAATATTGGTAAGTTTTTTATACCAAATTCCCATATTTATAGTACGCAGCACATGCGCCCTCAGAGCTTACCATACAGCTTCCTATCGGTGAAGTCGGTTTACATGCAGTTCCGAAAATCGTACACTCAGGAGGGCTTGCCATGCCTCTTAAAATGTCTCCGCAGATGCAGAGTTTGTGGTCTTCTATCTCGCCGAGCGGGAGAACATCTTTGTAGATTATTTCAGCATCATAATCTTTGAACTCAGGTTTTATTTTTAGTCCGCTTTTTGGGATATTGCCTAAACCTCGCCATTTGAACAGGTCTGTTTTTTCAAAATATTTGTTTACCAGCTCCTGCGCTTTGACGTTTCCATCGTAAGTGACAAGCCGTTTGTACTCCACTTCAAGCTCACATCTGTCCTCTACGAACTGTTTTACTATCATGCTGATTGCCTGCATGACATCAACCGGCTCAAAACCAGAGACAACCACGGGACGCTTATAATCCCTTGGAAACTCCTCATAGATTTTACTTCCGCTTATCACGCTTACATGTGAAGGTCCTAGAAATGCGTCTATTTTGTTGTTGTAACTATCTACATGTATATCTCTGCTATCTATCAGCTCACGCATAACTTCGGGAACGGTTACATGGTTTATGTGAAAGAAGATATTTTTGATGTTCTGCTTTATAACCGCATCAAGAAGTGCGGCGGTCATTGGTGTCGTCGTCTCAAATCCTATGGCGAAAAAGATGATTTTTTTAGTCGGATTCTCTTTTGCGATTTTTAAACACTCTAAGGGCGAATAGACAAAACGAACATCTGCACCCTTGCTTCTTGCATCTTGAAGAGTTCCTCTACTGCCCGGTACTTTTATCATATCGCCCAGAGTAACCAAAATCACATCTTGAAGCATCGCCAGAACATAAGCGTGATCA
>NZ_JAVVFL010000059.1:0-10310 GCF_032250635.1 Sulfurimonas sp. | reverse complement strand
ATAGAGATTGAAGATCCAAAAACTGTTGACATCGTTTTTGTAACTGCAGACAAGGGTTTGTGTGGTGGTTTTAATATTCAAACTATTAAAGCTGTTAAGAAACTTTTAGCAGAATACAAATCAAAAAATGTAAAAGTGCGTTTACGTGGAATCGGTAAAAAAGGTATTGAGTTTTTTAAATATAACGAAGTTGAACTTTTTGACGCAGTTGCAAATCTTAGCTCAAATCCAGACAAGAGTCGTTCGGATGAGTTTATAATCTCTTCTATTGAAGATTTTAAAGATGGCAAAATTGACGCACTTCATATCGTCTACAACGGCTATAAAAACATGATAACTCAAGAGTTACATGTAAATAAGCTTTTGCCGGTTGATTCAACTCAATTTGAGTGCGGTGAAGCAGAAAAGTCGATGCTTGAGATAGAGTCTGATGATGAAGAGAAGATGCTGGACTCTTTGGTAAACAAATACGTTCAGTATGCTATCTACTATGCATTGATCGATTCTGTTGCTGCTGAGCACAGTGCTAGAATGCAGGCAATGGATGCAGCTACCAACAATGCAAAAGATATGGTTAAGTCATTAAATGTTCAATTTAATAAAGCTAGACAAGCAGCAATTACTACAGAGCTTATAGAGATTATAAGCGGTGTGGAGTCTATGAAATAATGGAGAAAAATATGATTGGTAAAATAAGCCAGGTTATGGGTCCGATTGTTGACGTTGATTTTGATGGATATCTTCCAATAATTAATGAAGCAATCGAAGTTAATATACATTTAGAAGGTACAGTAACTCGTTTAGTACTTGAAGTTGCAGCGCACTTAGGTGATGGTCGCGTTAGAACGATTGCAATGGATATGAGTGAAGGTTTAGTTCGCGGTATGGACGCAAAAGCTACGGGTTCTCCTATTAAAGTTCCTGTTGGCGAGAAAGTTCTTGGACGTATCTTTAACGTAATTGGTGAAACAATTGATAATGGTGAACAAATTACGGATGCTCCTATGTGGTCAATCCACCGTGAACCTCCAAAATTGGTTGAGCAGTCGACTACTACAGAGATGTTTGAAACAGGTATCAAAGTTGTTGACTTGTTGGCACCATATTCAAAAGGTGGTAAAGTTGGTCTATTCGGCGGTGCCGGTGTTGGTAAAACAGTTATTATCATGGAGCTTATCCACAACGTTGCAATGGGTCATGAAGGTCTATCTGTATTCGCCGGTGTTGGTGAGAGAACTCGTGAAGGAAATGACCTTTACCATGAGATGAAAGACTCAAACGTACTTGACAAAGTTGCACTGTGCTATGGTCAAATGAGCGAGCCCCCGGGAGCGCGTAACCGTATCGCATTAACAGGTCTTACAATGGCTGAGTATTTCAGAGATGAAAAAGGTCTTGATGTATTGATGTTCGTTGACAATATCTTCCGTTTTGCACAATCCGGTTCAGAGATGTCAGCACTTCTTGGACGTATTCCATCGGCTGTTGGTTATCAACCGACACTAGCTCGTGAGATGGGTGCTCTACAAGATAGAATTACATCAACAAAGAACGGTTCAATCACTTCTGTTCAGGCAGTTTACGTTCCGGCGGATGACTTAACAGACCCAGCTCCGGCTTCTGTTTTTGCTCACTTGGATGCGACTACAGTTCTTAACCGTAAAATTGCTGAGAAAGGTATCTATCCTGCAGTTGATCCATTGGATTCATCTTCAAGATTACTTGATCCACAAATTTTAGGCGAAGAGCACTATAGCGTTGCTCGTGGTGTTCAACAAACACTTCAAAAGTATAAAGATTTGCAAGATATTATCGCGATTCTTGGTATGGATGAGCTTAGTGAAGATGACAAAAATATTGTTGAGCGTGCTCGTAAAATTGAGAAGTTTCTATCACAACCATTTTTCGTTGCTGAAGTATTTACCGGTTCTCCGGGTAAATATGTTTCTTTAGCTGACACTATTAAGGGTTTTAAAATGATTCTTAGCGGTGAATGTGACCACATGCCAGAAGGTTCTTTCTATATGGTCGGTGGCATAGATGAGGCGATTGAAAAAGCTCAAAAAATGAAGTAATTCATAAAGGACTGACATGAATAAGTTAAAACTTGAAATCCTTACTCCTAATGGCGTCATCTATGATGGTGAAGCACTTAGCGTAACTCTTCCAGGTGAAGAGGGCGAGTTTGGAGTTCTAGCAGAACACTCTAGTCTTACTACACTGCTTGAAGCAGGTGTAATTGACATAGAGAAAGAGGATAAATCAGTCGAATCAATTCTTATCAACTGGGGCGTTGTTCAGGTTGATGAAGAGAAAGTTATAGTATTGGTTGAGGGCGCAGTAGCTATTCGCGGAGAGACTGAAAGTGCTATCTCTAAAGCACTTGAAGACGCTAAGGAACTTATTGAATCTATCAAGGACAATAATCCTGCGATTGCTACCGTTACTGCAAGACTCGAGTCGGCAGCACAAAATTTACTGTAGATTATGATTAACGAAATAATTGATTTTTATATAAAAAGCCACCCTGTAACGCTGGGGGTTTTGGCAATTTTGGCACTATACTTCATAGTGCTAAATTGGGTTTTTTTCTATCGATACTTTTCTCTTAGTAGTTGGCTTGAGACAGAGAGCAGATCTCTTGAGAGTCTTCTTATGGGAGCAACAGCCGTAGACCCACAATCTTTTTTAAGCAATTTTTTAAAAACAAGTACAAACAGATCAAAAGATATTTTAGCGCTTGCCGCTTCTGCAGCTACAAAAGATGCCACAAAAGGGCTCTCAGTGCTTTCCGTATTTGCTTCTACAACTCCTTTTATAGGTCTTTTTGGAACTGTTGTCTCAATATTAGACACTTTCACGCACATTGGACAAAGCAGCGGCGGTATGTCTGTAATAGCGAGTGGAGTCTCTGATGCGCTAGTAGCAACTGCTGCGGGTATTTTTGTTGCAATATTTGCATATACATATCATCAGATACTAAAGAGAAAGTCATTTGAGCTAATCAGCTTTATTGAGATGCAAAGCGACGCAATAATAGCTAGAAAAGTGTAACAATGGCTTATGATTGGGATGAGAAACCGGAACTAAACATTACTCCATTAGTGGATGTAATGCTCGTTCTTCTAGCCATTATGATGGTTATAGCACCAAATATGATCTATGAGGAGAAGATAAATCTTCCTCAAAGCTCAAAAACAAAATCACTATCTAAAATACCACCTGTTCATATTACTATAGATAAAGATTTGAATCTAAAAGTAAACAAAGATAATTTTGAGTTAGATGCTTCATTTCAAGATAATTTTTTTCTCTATTCAAAAAAGCTTGATTTAAAAGCGACTGTGCTTATAAGTGCAGATAAAAGTTTGGATTATGGTGTTGTTATGTCTGTTCTGGCTGCTGTTAAACAGGCAGGTTTTACCGAGGTATCATTAGCTACTAATGGATAATAAAAACTCCTACTTCTATATTAGCGGTGCTATATCACTCTCTCTTTTTCTCTTTTTTTCACTGCTTTTTTTAATTTTTATAACCTCGTCAAAAGAGACGAAAAGCTTTGCTATGAAAAAAGAGAACTATATATCTATATCTATGGATATCCCAAAAATTCAGACAAGCAGTGCTAAAAAAAGCGTAGACACTCCCATTAAAAAAGAAGAGGATATAAAGCCTGTTTTGAAAGAGGATGCAAAACCTGAGACGACAAAAACAGTTGAAAAAAAAGAAAGAAGCGTTGAAGAGCTCTTTAGCGATGTTTGGACGCAAGATATTAAAAAAACGCAAGAGGTTAAAAAACCAAAAACTGACAAAAGAGTTTTAGACGAAATTCAAAGAAAGATTCAAAAATCAGATACAAACAGAGCTGAATCAATCTCGCAAAAAATCCAGAGTATGGATGCTCAAAAAACAGAAGATGAGAGTTCCAAGAGCTCCACGGCAACAGAGGTTAATGAATATTTAGCTAAAATTCAAGCTTTAGTATATGAGTACTTTTATCCTCCAAAAAACTCGCAAGGCAACGGAGTGACGGCTGTTATTGAGCTTAGTGCAATGGGTAAAGTTATAGATTTTAGAATTCTTGCTTATTCAGACAATGAAGCCTTAAATAGAGAGTGTGACAAGATAAAAGACAGGCTCAGCAGTATACTTTTTCCAAAAAGCCCCAGCAACAGTTCTGGGAGATATAAAATAATTCTAATTTCTGAGGAGTAATATTTGAAAACAATAATTTCATTTTTAATAACTATAACTTTTATGTTCGCAAGTGACGCGACAATAGAGGTTATTAAAAAAGTTGATTCTCTTCCTTCGCTCTCTATTGAAGATGCCTCTGTTAGTTATGATGATACTTTTAGAAATAGATTTTTTAAATCTTTAGTAGCGGATTTAAATGTTCTTTCAATCTTTAATGTAGAGAGACATCATGGCAAAGTTAACTATGATGCTAGCAGCGTATTGGTAGAAAACAAAGACATGAACTATGTTTTAAGATATAAGCTAAGCGAAGATGACTCACATGCATTAAATTTAGAGCTCAAACTGATAAGCCAAGAGAAGGTTATATTTAACAAAAACTATAAAGTTAACAATACGAACGTATATATGTTTGTTTCTCATACCATAGCATACGATATAAATAAATTTATGGGCGAGGCGCCTGTTGAGTGGATGAAGAGAAAAGTCATCTTCTCAAGAATGGTTGACCCTCAAAAAAGCGAGTTGGTAATAGCAGATTATACTTTAACATATCAACATATTGTTGTTAAAGGTGGATTTAATATATTCCCTAAATGGGCAAATAAAGAGCAGACAGCTTTCTACTACAGCTCTTTGGATGAGAAGGTGCCTACGTTAAAGTATGTAGATATTAAAACCGGAAAAAGCAGTGTTATAAAATCTTCCGATGGCATGATGATATGCTCTGATGTTAATGATGACGGTAGCAAGCTTCTTTTAACTATGGCACCGCAGGGACAGCCGGATATCTATCTGTATGATGTTAAAACTAAAAGTTTGAAAAAACTGACTACTTTTGGCGGTATTGATGTAGGTGCACAGTTTTTAGGCAGTGACAGCATAGTATTTGTCTCTGACCGTTTAGGATATCCAAATATATTTTCTAAAAATTTGAGGACAGGAAGTGTTGAACAGATGGTCTATTACGGCAAAAGCAATGCTGCCTGTAGCGTGTTTGGACAGTATATAGTTTATAAAGCAAGAGAGAGCTCTGAGTCATTCGGAGATAATACGTTTAACCTTCATTTAATATCTATGGGAACGGATTTTATAAGAAGATTGACTGCTGTTGGCGTAAATGAGTTTCCTAGATTTTCTGTAGATGGCGACGCAATAATTTTTATTAAGAACTATAAGTCCCAAAGTTCTATAGGAATAATTAGAGTAAATCATAATAAAAACTACCTATTTCCATTAAAGTATGGAAAAGTACAGTCAATGGATTGGTAAAAGTGTGATTATAAAAATATATTAATTTTATTTTGGTACAATCACGACAACTAAAATTTAAGGTTGAAGAAGATGAAAAGTATTGTAATTTCGAGTGCAATAGTGGCACTTTTAGTATTAAGCGGATGTGGCGATAAAGATCCAAAAGTTGATGATTCAGCTATTGATAGCAGTGTTAGTCAAGAAGTAGTACAAGAGCCATCTTCTCAAGAGATAGCACCTGTTCAAACAGAAACGGTATCATCTAGCGAAGCGGCAGTCATGAGTGATGGAGCTTCACAGGAGACAGATACTCAAGCGATGATGAGAGTTGAAAAAGAGTTGTTAACTATATACTTTGATTTTGACAAGTTCAACGTAAGAAGCGACATGCAAGGAAATCTATCCACTGACGCAGATGTCGCAAAGACCAAAGCTAAAGATTTTTCTATTAAGCTAGAAGGCAATTGTGATGAGTGGGGAAGTGATGAGTATAACTTTGCTCTAGGACTTAAAAGATCTAACACTGTTAAAATGGCTCTTGTTGCAGAGGGCGTTGATGCTAGCCGTATAACAATGGTAAGTTTTGGTGAGAGCAATCCTGCATGTAGCGACAAGACTAAAGAGTGTTGGGCTAAGAACCGTAGAGTTGACTTTAAACTTTTACCATAATAGCATATGAGAATGGCTAAATCAATTGCTGCTTTAGCAATTATCCTTCCTTGTTATCTCTTAGGTGCCGAACCATCAGCGTTCGGTGCCGGAGATTTAAACAATCCAAATCCATACGGCTTAACCTCAACAGAGGCTGTTCTGCTGGAGACAAAAAAAAATCTAAATAAAGTTGTAGTAAAAAGTAACAATCAGGCAAATGAAGTTGAGTCACTCAGACAAAGAGTTGACGGACTGCAGACGATTATTGAGAGTATTAGTACGTCTTCACATGAAAATAAGTTAAAAATCAAATCTTTACTTGATGAGAGTTCTCTCAAAAGTCAAAGTAATGTTGAATATGATAAGAGAATTTCTAAAACAATAGAAGATAATAGTAACGCTATTGTCGTAAATGCCAAAGAGATAGAGAAAATAAATCTTTTAATCATCGAGATTTCTAAAATTGTTGATTCTATAAATGAGTCTTACGTTAGCAAAAATGAGTTTAATTCACTTGTAAATGATGTTAACAAATTTAAAGATCTTGTAGCAAAAGAGTTAAAAGCAAAAGAGAAGCAGCCCTCAAAACAGTCCACTTACGAGGGGATGACAAACGGAGAGGTTGAAACAAAAGCTAAAGAACTCTATGATCAAAAGAGTTATAGTGAATCACTCAAGTATTATAAATATCTAATAGATAAAAAATATAAACCGGCTCGTTCTCACTATATGGCAGGAGAGATTGAATACTATAAAAAAAATTATGCTGAGGCAATCGCATACTTTAAAAAGAGTGCATCACTCTACTCCAAAGCTGATTATATGCCTACTTTGATGCTTCATACAGCAATTTCGATGGATGAGACAGGCGATAAAAAAAATGCAGTAAATTTTTATGATGCAGTAATCTCACAGTATCCAAACAGTGATTCTGCAAAAACAGCAAAAAATAGGTTAAGCAAAACAAAATAGTAGTATATTAGTAATTACTGTAATTATGATAAAATCACAAAAAACAAAAAAATAAAAGGTATATAAATATGGCAATAGAGACAAATCAAATCGTATCAATAGAGTATGAAGTCAATGATGGAGAAAAAGTTGTAGATAGTAATATTGGTGGAGAGCCACTAGTATTTATGTTTGGAAAAGGGCAGATCATTCCTGGACTTGAAAATGCAATAATAGATATGACAATAGGCCAGAGGGCAGAAGTTACGGTAAAAGCCAAAGATGCATACGGCGAGTACGACAGTGAAGCAATTCAAGAGGTTCCAAAAGATCAGTTTTCCGGGATTGACTTAGAAGTTGGTATGCCGCTTTATGGTCAGGGTGAAGATGGCGGGACTGTTCAGGTTACGGTTAAAGAGATAGGTGATGAGAGCGTAATAATAGATTTTAATCACCCATTGGCGGGCAAAGATTTGGCTTTTGTGGTAGTAATAAATAATATTAGAGAAGCATCAGCCGATGAGTTGATGAGTGGTATTCCTGTAGAGAATCAGCATGATGATTGCTGTGGTACAGGTGGCGGCACTGGCTGTGGATGCTAGTTATATAACTGCATGTCCATCATCTGCGCAGGCGTTTAAAACAGCAACTCTTTTAAAAACACTGAATGTAAACGCACTCATAACTGGAGAGGTTGGGGTGGGCAAGAGGAGTTTGGCTCACTACATACTTCCTGATGCTCCTATCTTTGATGCATCAAATTATGATGAACTTTTAGCAGCTCTTGATAGTGTTGCTAAAGTAATTATTACAAATATAGAAAACTCACCAAATATAAAAAAAGTACTAGATATCTTAAGCAGCAAGAATATAAGAGTTGTAGCTACTGCTAAAAATTCATATTATAATAGAGATGCAGATAAATTCTTTAGTGTTAAATTTGAGATACCTTCTCTTAGAGAGAGACCAGAGGATGTTGAAGAGTTGACACAAAAATTTATAAAAGAGGCATCTTTGCTTTTTTGTTCAAAAGATGAGTTTAAATTCAAAAACTTCAAACCTGACTTGAGTCAGAACTCAAACTCTTTAAGAAGACAGATTATGATCAATTATCTTCTGCAAGATATACGAGAAGATGAGCTCATGGAGATACTTCAAAACTATCTAACTGAGAGATTGGGTTCCAACAATGATTATAAAAAGTTTTTACATCTTTATGAAGTTCCTCTTATTAGGGCAGGGCTTAAGAGATTTAAATCTCAGCTTCAACTCTCAGACAAACTAGGACTCAATAGAAATACTCTTAGAAAAAAGATGGCTGATAATATTAATTACTTATAAAAAGGGAAAAAATGAAAAAAATAGCAATGATTTTTGCAGGGCAGGGTTCTCAAGCAACGGGAATGGGAAAGGACTTTTACGACAATTCGGATGTGGCACGTGAGATGTTTGAAGAGGCGGGTAAAAGAGCAGGGTTGAAATTTGAAGAGTTGCTTTTTGCAGAACACGACCTGTTAAATCAAACTGCATATACACAGCCTGCAATTCTTTTGGTTCAAATGATAGCTTATCGTCTGTTTAAGGAAAAATGTCCAAATGTAAAAGCCGAACTTTTTTTAGGGCACTCTTTGGGTGAGTTTTCTGCTCTTTGTGCAAGCGGCGCAATTGATTATGTTGATGCGGTTGAACTTGTTCACAGACGCGGTCAGCTAATGCAAGACGCATGCAGCGATATAGAAGCGAGCATGATGGTTGTTATGGGACTTGATGATGAGAGTGTTGAGAAGATTTGTGTTGATGCGCAAAGCCAAGGAAAAAAAGTTTGGCCGGCAAACTACAATCAAGACGGACAGCTTGTTGTTGCTGGTATGAAGAGTGATTTAGCATCTCTAGAGCAGATATTTAAAGATGCTGGTGCTAAAAGAGCCCTTCTTCTTAACATGTCGGTAGCTAGCCATTGTGAACTTTTGTCTCCCGCGCAAATCCCGCTTAAGAGTTTGATGGAGGGGATGATAGAGGATAGTTTTGAAGCACAGGTCATCTCAAATGTAACTACAACTGGATACTCCACTAAGGATGAAGCAGTCGCGCTTTTAACAGAGCAGCTTGTAAAACCCGTTAAATATAAACAATCAATCTTGGCGATAGCGGATAAAGTTGATATTGCAATAGAGTTTGGAAATGGTGCAACTCTAAAAGGTCTAAACAAAAGAATCGCTCCAAATCTTGAGACTTATACTATTTCAGATATGAAATCACTTCAAGAAGTTGTAGAGAAAATTTGCAACTAAAATGAGAATTACATTAGCTCAGACATCGCCCAGACTTAATCGCTCAAACCTAGACGAAGTTGCATCCATCATCAATGCGCACAAAGATGAGAGTGATTTAATCGTATTTGGCGAGCTCTCTTTAAACGGCTATCTGCTTCAAGATAAGCTCTATGAAGATGCATGGGAGATAGATGAGTTGGATATCTTAAAAGAGTTAAGTCTTGATGTAGATATCGTAGTAGGTGCTGCGATCAGAGATGAAGAGAGCTTTAGAAATGCAGCGCTCTATTTCTCTAAAGGGAAACTCCTTTCAAAGCACTATAAAGTACATCTCCCAAATTACGGAATGTTTGAAGAGGCGAGGTATTTTAAAGCAGGCACTATTTTTGAGAGTTTTGTGACTCAGTTTGGAAGAGTGTCAATGGTCGTATGTGAAGATCTTTGGCATAAAGATGTTCACGAAAAGCTGATGAAAGAAAATCCCAGCTATATAGTAGCGCTTGTTGCATCACCCGCCAGAGGTTTTAGTGATAGCGGACTTGACATAGAAGATAAATGGTATGAAATCATAAAAACGGTTGCAGCAGAGTGCAGAGCCAAGCTTGTTTTTGTAAACAGAGTCGGATTTGAAGATGGACTCGGATTTTGGGGCGGAAGCTGTATCGTTGATAAAGATGCAAAAATAGTGCATAAATTGCCGCGTTATGAAAAAACAGTAAAAACATTTGAAATAGAGGAAAACTTATGAAAATAGCAATAATGGGAGCAATGCCCGAAGAGGTTGCTCCAATTTTAGAAAAAATCGGCTCATATAAAACGCTAGAGTACGCCGGAAATAGATATTACGAGGCAACATATAGAGGCGTTGAGCTCGTAATAGCATATTCTAAGATAGGAAAAGTCTTCTCGACACTTACTGCCACAACCATGATTGAACATTTCGGAGCTACAAAGCTTCTGTTTTCAGGTGTTGCGGGGGCAATC
>NZ_JAVVFL010000058.1:0-10517 GCF_032250635.1 Sulfurimonas sp. | reverse complement strand
CCATCGTCGGCATCTTTTCTCTACTGTCAAACACGATTTTTGTACTACAGCAGCCATATTGATTTCTGCTTATAATAGCCATTAAGTTTTTCATTTCAGTCTCTCCAATTCCTGTATTATAACAAATTAAATACTGCATATACTATTGCTATAAGCACAACTCCAACAACTGCCTGTACCGCCAATTCAGGCATAAGCTCCTTTATTGCTTCCATCTCTTCATCTCTTCTTCACGTTCTGCTACAGTATACGGTCGAACGCAGATTAGATATCTTTTGTTCATTGCTTTTATTATGTAAGGCTTACTGTCCTCTTCAAATCTTATTTCATCACCTATTTTCATGTTATTTTTTTCCTTTTCTTAGCATCATCTTTGCGCCATTTTTCACGAAGTTTTTTTCTTTCTGCGGGATCTTGCATCTTCTTATGGTATCGCTGACGCTCGCGCTCTCTTCTTTTCTCAAGTTGTTCCGACGTCATAGTTTCTACCGTTCTTTTTCTGGCTCGGTCTTTTGCGCGCATATGTTCAAGATTTTTCTGTCTATACTCCCTGGCTTTTGCACGCTTCTCTTCGAGCTGCTCCTGCGTTCGCACTTCCTCACTAAGTAAGACTCTTTTTTGTTTAATCGGCTTTTCTATTTTTGGTTTAGGAATTACTATCTTTTTTACTTTTATTTTTTCAACAACATCTTTTTTAGGCTTTGGAGCAGCAGCTACTCTTTTGACTCTTGGTAGAGGTACTGATTTTATAACAGCTACTTTTCTGACTTTCGGCTTGCGTTTTTTTGGTACGATTAAAGCTTCTTTTGCTGTCTCTGAGAGCACAGGTACTTTTTGTTTTCTGGCGTTTGACAAAACGGCAATATTTATATGATCGCCATTTTGTTTTTTCACTATATCTTCTGCAAATATTTTTGCCTTAGGACTAGGAGCAACACCGAGCTCTCTACATTTTTGCTTGTAAGACTCGTAAGCCATATCATACGTATTCATCTGATAAACCTTTATTTTAAACTTTCATCTTAAATTCGCTTCCGCTCATTTAACAGGGTGCAAAGAATCACAAGCGAAACGAGAACCAATATTCCAATACGAATTCCAGACGTAGTTGTCCCAATGCGAGGCGCGCGAACCGGCATAGACGCCACCCGTGCGATACCCGCCCAAACGCACCGCTTTTTCATCATCTATCTTTTCGCTCCAAATCCAGTTATGCCCTGTAGCCTGCTCTATTCCATACTTTGAAACAAAATCAGGATGATGCTTTGTGATGCCATCATCCTCATCTCCTGCGCTTGCAAACTCTTTTACGCCTTTCATTGCAGATATAAACTCATCGAAAGTTATAAATCTTTTTCCGTGTAGTTTTGCAACTGCTTCAAAATCTTTATATAGAAAATCTTCCTCTCCGTTTGGATTTACTCTGCCGTAATTATTGCCACCAGCTAGAAAGTGTTGATGTGGCGCCGATGTACCAAACTTCTCGTGTTCGCTGCCGCACATGTAGATATCTAGCCAAATATCTTCTTTTGGGATGTATGCCATGCCGTTTGGTTTACATGTAGGTCTGTGCTCATCATCCCAGATGCTATAAGCGTTAATGGCTCTGATTTGCTCTGCGTGTTCTGCATCAATGTTGTTTCTCGCCGCAAAGTCTTCTGGAATAAGCCCATAATGAAAACCGCCTACCATAACTGCATCTGCTGCATTTGCATCAATACTAAGAAAATAGTTTCCATTTCGCTCATATACGAGATAATCAGTTCCCGAAACTACTTTGACATCGTCGCCGTTTAGTGATAACTTTTGCCCTTTTACCTCTACCGTTACTTCATCAATCTTTTTAATCAATCTCTTTGCTCTTACTTCTGTTTTCATTTTCTAAACCTTTATTTTAAAATTTAACCAAGTGCCGATTACTCCGCTAAAGAGGTAAAAGGCGACCACCAATACATTTCCGTCCAAAAATGCGCTTATGCCTATTGCGCTGCTAATCAACCAAGAGGCTTGAATAGCAAACGTATAGAACATTGACTTGACTACCTGTTTTGCAACTATCACTCTTACGTTTATGTGTTTAAAAAATATAAGAGCTGTTTGCGACACACTAACCGCCGCTATCTGCGCTATCTCATTTGTTATCATTTTATAATCTTCATTGCTTTTGCGAGGTTAATGTTTTTAGAGTCAAGCAAGCTTTTATCCTCGGCTGGCTCGATTTTGTTTCGCTCGTCATAGTACCACCGCTGAAACTTAGCACCCTCAACAATTTCGCTTTGTAGCCTTTCTTTGAGATTTCTTATCTCATCCCTAAGCTTTTTGTTTTCCTCACACCTTGCTACCCACATGTAGTAGATATCTTCTTTTGTCATTGAAGCTATCGCCTCTTTGTCTGTTTCTATTTCTGCCATTCTAAAACCTCTAAAATTTGATTTGGAACAATGTGCTTAACTTTGTTTCTGCTTGCCACTAAGAACTGCATTCCCCCCCTCATCCAATAATGGCAAAGGTTTGAGTAAGCCTAATATTTTCCATGTCCTTGCTCTCTTGCTTTTTGTGATTTTTACTCTGCTCCCAATTGTTAAATTTTCATGTGTTTTGTTTGCGGAGGCTATAACCTCATTTGCGTTCTCATATCTCATTTACTACTCCTTGTTTAAATTTTGACACTCTTCGCACGCCGCTAAAAGCCGCAAGCTGCTCTATGATGTAGTCTGCCACTTCATAGCTGTTTGCAACTCATTTAATACTCTCCTCAATCTCAGCCACAAGCTCTTTTTTTAGCTTGAATTTTGTTGCGTCTAGTGTTCCAAACATCATAAGCGCAAGCGCTTTGTTCTTGTAATCTTCTTTGATGTTTAGCAACTCTTTCCAATATGGAAACAGTTTAGAGTTGTAGTAGGTAACTGCTTCGGCTCTGCTCATTCGCTCCGGCAAGCCATATATTGCTTTGTAGTAAGTGTTTGAAGCTACTGGGATATCTTCATTTACTTCTTTCTCTAAAAACCACGCCTCGCCGTGTGTCATACTATTTTGTTTCATCATTTAAAATCTCCGTCAACTCTTTATGGATACCCAGCACTACGCTGTGCGCAGGAGTGCCTTTTTTAAGGTTTTTCAATGCACTCTCTATGTACTCTAAAAGAGGCTTAAAAGAGAGTGTTTGCATCGACTAGCTCATCAAATCTATACACATATGCATACCCTGCTTTTTGCAGTGCTTTTTCAACACTAAAATTTCCAAGACCAAGATATATTAAATCGTTTAGCACTTTGAGATAGTTCTTGTAAGTCTGCACCTTCACGATGTCCTCCTCGTACTCTCCTTTGTTCTCTTTGCGAAAGTCATACTTAAAGATGTTGCAGTCGCACCACCCCGCAACTTGCACTACTGTTTTCTCTCTCTCCATCTCCTATATGGCTACTTTGCCGCCGTTGTCGTAATGTCTGCTTTTTGGATTAAGCACTGGATGTAGCCCTTTTTTCATTCGTTTTCTCCCCATCTTCTTTTTTTTACTTTGTAAAGCTTGTATATTAAAGCTAAAGCGATATACCCGCCGCCGCTAAAAATTATGTACTCGTACATATTTCTATCTCCTCTATTGTGATTTTGTAGTTTGAGTCACTTGCTTTGTTTTCAAGCGCATTTGATATAGACTTTAAAAAGTACTCAAAGATTTGAGTCTTTGAAAAAGTATCTTGATATATAATTGTTTTTTTCCCGCGGGAAACTTTCATCTGCGGCACCTCTGTAACTTTGCTCTCATCCCAGCCTTTCAGCTCTTTAAAGTTCTTTATCTCGTCTCGTGTTATCTCTTTTTTAACGATTAGATCATAAACTTCTTTTTGCATAGTCTTGTCCGGAACTCTGCTTATCTCTTCTAAGACGCTAAGACCTATGTCTCTTTTTTGTTCCTGTATATCTGCGATAATGCTCTCATCTAGTTTGCAAGTGCCGAGAGCTTTGGAGACGTAGCTTTGCGATTTGCTTATAGCTGCTGCTAAGTCTTGCTTTTGCGCATAATTTCCGCTCTCCCAAAGCAAAGAGATAAACTGCGCTTTTTCAAAGTCCGTTAGATCTTCTCTTTGGATGTTCTCCACAAGCGAGAGTTCAAGCACTTGCTTTTCATCTGCCTGTAAGATGTGCGCGCGGATAGTTTTTAGTCCTGCATGTAAAGATGCTCTGTAGCGTCTCTCTCCGCCTATAATCATGTAGCCGTCTTGTTTTTTTACTACGCTGATGGGCTGCAGTAGTCCGTTTATTTTGATGGAGGTTGCCAGCTCTTCTATGTTCTCAAAACTTTTGCGCGGCTGTTTTGGGTTTGCATAGACCTTGCTGAGCTCAAGCTCACTAAATGGGCTTATGCCTGTTGTGCGTGTTTTTCCTGCTGTTGCTTTGTTAAGTGCGGATAAGTTCATCTCGGACCGCCCTTATTTCGTTTATTGCTTTTTTATTTGGAGTGCCAAATACGCTGTAGCCTTGTCCAAGGCTTGTCTTATAAATCTTGCGGCTTCTCACAATAGAAGAGAGTAGCGTTATACCGCTGTTGCCTGCTACAGCTTCTTTTATGATGTCAAAATTCTTAGTGAGAGGATGGATGTTGTTTAGAACTATCTTTGCGTTTGTGTCTCCGAGTATCATCTCATCCAAGATAGCTTCAAATGTTTTAAAGCCGAGGACTTCTGTGATGGAGTCGCTAATGGGGATGAGAACTGTGTTTGCAAAATCTATTGCTGTACGGTTGATGTCGCTGTCAAAACCTCCGACATCTATGATGATAACTTCCTCTGCTTTGGATGCCAAAAGAAAGCGGATAAGCTCTTCTACCGTCTTTGGCTGAAGAACTTCCATACCGCCGCCGTTCATACTGTTTATGAAAAAGAGCGTTTGCTGGAAGTCTAAATCTACTATCGTGACTTTCTTGCCCAGCTCTTTAAAACTATGTGCCAAGTTCCAAGCAAGAGTGCTTTTGCCAACTCCGCCTTTAGTGTGACCAACTGTATATATCATTGCCGACCCCTTTGCCTTATGAAATTTTAGTGCTTTTAATATACTTAAGTAGGTTATAAAAACAACCCACTTAGCAAACCTTTACCAAACTCTTCGGTTCTTAGCCTGAGAGATTTCCGTGTGTGTAACCGTTGCATAGCGCGCTGTTGTAGCGATACTTGCGTGTCCTATGTCTTGACGGATATGCTCTAAACTAAGTCCGAGTTGATGAGCTGTTGTGATGTACCCTGCCCTGAAACTATGAGTAGAGTAGAGAGTGCCAAGAATTTTTTGAATAAAACGGTTCATCATCAGTTTTAAGCTCTCCGTGTGCATAGGTTCGCTTGCGTTGTTGCGCGGAAAGAGATAACCGTCTGCCGCGGGGAGTATCTTTTTTAAGAACTCAACCTGCGTTTGATTTTCGCTAAAGCTTATAAGCCGCGCGCTCTTCGTCTTTGTGTTGTTTGTTAGAGAGTATTCGTTTGCTCGGATCATCTCTTGTATGTCAGTTGTTCTCATATTCGCTATCTCACTTATGCGGCACCCCGTTAAATAGAGCATAGTAAATGCTCTCGTGAGCTTTAGCTTAGTGTTGCTTTGCAGTTCTAAACTGCGGTTTGTAGCGCTTATGAGACGGTCAAACTCTTTTTTTAAGATGGGCTTCTTTGCCCTTGTAGTTCCTGTCGGTCTTGCCATGACTATCCTTTCGATATGTTTTTTTCAAGCTTTTGCTTAACTGTGTTTGAGTACAATTACTCAATCAGATACAAGTTCGTAGCTTGTATCTTGATGAATAATTCTTTTTTATTAAAAAAGTTTGTTTGCCGCTCTCTCTATCATGTTTTCAAATTTTGTGAATAGAGAGTCAGCGTTTTTTATTAACTTTGCCATCTTTTACTCCTCGCTTTTAGATAAGTAATCTTTTAAATAATTTATAAACAGTTTTGCAACTGCTTAATGAAGTATTTAAGCCTTGACTCGTTTATGACGGAGGAGTTAGCTCCGGAGACCTTTTCAGGACTTCCGATTTTTGACAGTGGGTTTATCTAGTAAGTATCGAATAAGATACCAACTTCAAACGAGAGTATGGCATACGATTTCTTAAAAACATATTAATTTATTATCGAATAAGATACTTTTTCATTTATTTTTGACTTATGGGATACTTTTTGCTATAATAGGCGCATGAAAAAACAACTATCATATAAAGAAATTGGCGATTATCTCGGTAAAAGTGAAAATACAATCAAGGGCTGGAAGCAAAAATTTCCAGAGCTGCTTGAGCTTGTACAGATCGGTGCATTTTGCAAACATAACAATTTGGATATAGAGAAAATAGATAAGCTTATAGAACTGCAAGAGATAATAAAGGACAAATCTTGAGCAAAAGGTTTGAACTATGAATATGTCTATCACACTACTTTTATTTCTCATATTCGCTGTTCATTATTTTTTTCTTGACTCAAAAAAAGTTAAGGAGTTTGAGCACAGCATAAAATCTGCTCGATTTCCAAAGGTTATTTTTAGTGGATTATTTGTCGTATTTTTATCATATATTGTTCTTTGGGTATGGATAACGGCATCTTTCGCTACGTTTGTGACAAGTTTTTATGAATTTTCGGACTATGAACTCATCATGGATACGGCACTGTTTATTGTATTGTTCGCATTGTCAATAAAAGCAATATTACTAACACATTCAAGAGAATACGATGAATAAAATTATATCTATTATGCTTATTGTCTCAGCCTGCTTTGCTTTACAGCCAAAGCCGATAGAAAATATGTCATGTATAGAACTGCTGGACGCTATTAGTGCGCTAGAGAAGCTCAGAGCAGCTGAAGCGAATGGGAATCACGAGACCGCAGAGAAGATAACTCTAGCATTGCTTGCGCGAACTGTTTATTTTGGAAATCGCAGAGACAATGGCAAATATATCAATGTGGAACAAGAGATGGCAAAATTAAAAGCATTGCTACCTAATTGTAAGCCATATTAACAAAAGCACCGCCGCGCATTCTCAAAAACTCTTTGCCCACATAAATGTACACGCAAAACTATTATCGTGCCTCCTGTGGCAGATATGAGCCTCTTCTATCTGCACAAAACACCTAAAACCGCCACTTTCACACCACTTCACGCCAACGCGCAAAAATTCGCCGCCATTTGAGATTTTTTTTTCTGTTTTTTAGGTTTTACGATTTTTTTGAAGAAAAAGGAAGTTCAAGAGAGTAGCTTTTAAATAAAAAAGCTGAATGAGTTCTTTTGAGGTGGATATTGCTCTAAAGCAGGGCAGATTTACGGAGGGAATTGGTGTGTGGATGCGGTTGTGTGGGAATTTTCGGAAATTACGGAGGATTTCGGCTGTTGGTTTGGCGGCTGATTGGAATTTCCCTGGGGAAATTTTGAGAGGAGCTGCTGCTTGTTTGAATGGATCTGCATCATAATTTGGAGAGAAGTGGTCGCTGGGTGGTAGAAATTTCAGAGAGAGTCGGGGAAATTTTGGCAAAAATTAGATTTTTTTGGAGTAGGAGCGATTTTTTAAGGTTTGGTTGAAATTTGGGGAAAATGCACGAAAAGATATTAATTTATTTATTTTAATATGTTTTATTTAAGGTAACAGTGCGATTACTTAAGATTTGCACTTGGTTTAAGGTTAGAGAGCTATTTTGGTGCTATTTGGCTTAAGGTTAGAGAGTTTTGCTGTGGTTCTACAGCTACATCACAACAGCCCATCAGCTCATCTATTTGTAAGAAGTTGTGATGTGCTGCACGATGCTCCGCTATGTGGCGAGTGTAAATAGTTCCTGCTGCTGCTCATGGTGGTTTTCTCATTTTTGTTTCTCAGATTTTGAGGGGTACCCCTATTCCCCAGCCCCTCTGCTCTATACCTACCTATGAGGTATTTGCCCTATGAATATTTGAAATCAACTCAAACCATGGTATTAAAAAAATTTCAAATGGCGGCGAGTTTCTTACTTAAGAGAGTCATACAGAGGTCGCGCAAATTTTGCTTGACCTAGTGATTGGAGGTCGCGCAAATTTTGCGCACTAATATATATAACCTATTATCTTTATACTAAAGATAATATATATACTCTCTTTTTCCCTATACTCGCGACATCTCTTTGAACTGTTCTAGCCGCTTTATAATCTGCAAAATAAACTCTTCAGGAGCATAAGCAAAAAGACTGATCAGCTTTTGGAGATTTTCGTTATCAGCAATACTCTTTAAAATCTTAGGATCTAGCTGGTTATTGAAGACTTGTTCTATTTTTGTCATGTCGTATTCAAGCAGTTCTAAGTCTGTTTGTTTCATCTTACCTTTTCCACTAAGCAGCCACTCAATAGATACGCCCTCATTTTGAGCTACTTTACTTAAGAAGCCCATAGGTATTGCGTTTCTTTTTTTCCAACCACTGATGGTGTTTTTGCTTACGCTCATAGCATTCGCCAGCGCTGTATCAGTGCTTTTGCTATAAATTTTTTTCAATCGTTCTATTTGTTGTGGTACAGCTTGCATAATCTTCTCCTAAAAAATACTCAAAACACTTGACAATGTTCCCAAAATGAACTACAATCTCACATCAATATTATTCAATTATACACTAATTGAAGAAATAATAAAAGGAGCAAAACATGATTGAATTAGAGTATGTAAGACTACATTCAAAAATGAACAAACAGACTTTTGCAAAAGAGATAGGTATTTGCCCTAATTCATACTCGGTGTATATTAAAGACAAAAATACGCTTCCTGCGCCTGTTGCGATAAGAATCATGCAAAAGTATCACGTTAATCTTAACTGGCTTCTTTGTGGAGTTGGAGTTATGAAGCTTACGGATAGTGAAATTAGTCAGTTAAAAATTTCAAATGGCGGCGAATAATTAGATGTTGTTCACTTTGAGAATAAATCAGAAAATGAGTGATGATGAAAATATCTCTATTAATTCTGTGATTATTTTTGAAGCCATTTACCAACTCTCAAGGTTATCTTATGCAACTATCAAAGTTGTTGATGGTAAAAATTATTTCGTTCTTTACAAAAACTACATTTTAAAACAGATACCTCGCTTTAAAATAAGCTCTCGCACACTTGCAAATGCTTTAGGCGAGCTTGACGCGGCGGGCTTATTGGAGAGCATAGATAAAAACTCTGAGCCTGCATACTGCTTTACTCCAAAAGCAGACAAATACATCTCCAGCACGTTCGCGCCATCTTGCGATGGCATAGAACAAGACAAAACAAAATCAAAAAAACAACCTCTATTCTCTTTGCAAAAAGCTGTTGAGGCAAATAAGCTTAAAGCAGAGTATCTTGTTTTATTAAAAACATACGCGCTTGAAATCTGTAAAGAAGAGAGCATAAGCAAAGAAGAGTTTGCAAAGTTCTTGGACCATCACAACTCTAAAGGCACAAAGTTTAAAAACTGGCTAAGCGCATTTCGTAACTGGATAAGAAATTACAAAAAATGGAATCCAAATGTCGGCGAAAATAAAAATGGGATGTACCAATGATACGTTTACTTGATGATTTAGTTTTACTTAAAGAGATAGATGAGATAGAAGGGGTTAGATACAGCACTGAGCAGCTTAGAAAGATGCATCCCGATAAGATTGTTGTTATCCGCCATACTTCCTATATCTACAAAGATGTGTTATGCGACATCGCAAGAGGCGGAGTGACATCGCTTGATAATTATATTCAAGCCGGAGAGCTGATTGAGGTTTTGAGTGCAAACAAATCACTCATTAAGGACCGGATTAAATTTATGAAAAAAACAAACATAGATCTCTTTGAGTATCTCTCTATTACAAATGTTTACTTTGTGAAGCTTGATGAGGAGTTTAAATATCTGTTCCAAAATTTTCAGCCGTTTTTGGCAAATTTTGCAGACGGAGACAACTTGCTTCACTGCAAGCGACTTGGCGACTTGAAGATAGGATTTTATTGATGAAAAATGAAGAGTGGTTAAATCCAAAAAATTTTGAAAAAGAGTTTGGCATGTCTTTAAGTACGCAAGCAACCTATCGCTCAAAGAAAAAGATACCTTACTCAAAGATAGGCGGCTTTATCTACTACAGCCGTGTAAAGATAGACGCTTGGCTTAGACAACATACCATAGACGCTTAGGGAGCAAAATATGAATGATTTAGAGAATGTGAGAAGTTTGATTTTAGGCACGATGTTAAGTGCGCATGAGTTTGGCAATGTTGATTTATCCGTGGTTATGAACTCCGGAATAAACAAAGATTGGTTTGTGAGTGAAGCGCATCGCGCAATGTTTGAAGTTATCAATGTGTGCTATGAGGGTGGTCGCGCGTTTGATGATGGAGTGATACTCTCGTACCTAAGAAAAGCATCAGTACAAAACGCAGAAGAGATGCTGCTTGATATCATGGCACAAAAACAGGTTCCTCAAAATATCCTCATGGAGCATATAGGCTCACTAAAAGAGAATTTCCACAAGCAGATGCTACACAAGCTCAATGCAGACATAGCAAAGGCTTTGGCGGATGAAAAT
>NZ_JAVVFL010000057.1:0-10656 GCF_032250635.1 Sulfurimonas sp. | reverse complement strand
AGCTGATGGCGAAGATGGCTCTATTGCTGCACTTTTGGATTTTTACTCTATAAAATATATCGGTCCACGCATGGATGCAAGTGTATTTTCTTATGACAAACGGTACACAAAATGGCTCTGCAATGCTAGAGGAGTCAAGAGTTTAAAACATGAAGAGCTTAGTTTAAAAGAGCACAACAATATTAAAACTCCATACCCGATTATTGTAAAACCTTCACGTCTTGGCAGCTCCATCGGAGTGAGTGTCGTAAAAGAGGAGAGCGAGCTTGATTATGCTCTTGACAGCGCTTTCGAGTTTGACAGCAGCGTTATAGTAGAACCGTTTTTGCAAGGGGTGAAAGAGTACAACCTTGCAGGTTTTATGGCAAATAAAAAAATGCACTTCTCTATAGTAGAAGAGCCACAAAAAAATGATTTTTTGGATTTTGAAAAAAAATATATGGATTTTTCAAGAAGTTCACAGGTTTTAAAAGCGGAGATTTCAAAAGAGTTGGAGTCAAAACTAAAAGCGAATTTTGAAAAAATATATAAAAATATGTTTGAAGGCGCTTTGATTAGATGTGACTTTTTTGTCGTTGATGGAGAGGTTTATCTAAATGAGATAAATCCGATTCCGGGCTCTATGGCAAACTACCTTTTTGAAGATTTCACAAATTGTCTTGAGATGCTATCAAATTCGCTTCCGCATGCAAAAAGAGCAAGAACAAACTACGAGTATATCCACTCAATTTCCAAAGCAAAAGGGAAGTAATGGCTCTAAAGTCAATACAGTTTGAGCAACACACCTTAGATATTAGTTATGAGATCCTAAACCCTCAGGCAAAAGTCGATTTGATAATTTTGCATGGATGGGGAAGCAATAAAGAGTTGATGAAAAAAGCATTTTCACCATACATGGACAGTTTCCGTCATATCTACATAGATTTGCCTGGGTTTGGAAACTCCACATGCAATATGGCGCTAGAGACAAAAGATTATGCAAGAATTGTAGAGCTTTTGATGATTCATCTAAATGCCTCAAAAGATATCATTTTAGGGCACTCTTTTGGCGGCAAGGTTGCGCTTCTTCTTGAACCTCAGGTTTTGGTTCTTGTTGCAAGTGCCGGAATACACAGGTCAAAATCCCTCAAAGTGAGAGCTAAAATCGTACTCTTCAAGCTTCTGAAACTATTTGGAGCGACAAAGTTTAGAGAGTTTTTTGTAGCTGATGATGCAAAAAAACTAAGCGAGCCTATGTATCAAACTTTTAAAAATGTTGTAGATGAGGATTTCTCTAAAGAGTTTGCCTCTTATGGCGGAAAAGCTCTTCTTTGCTGGGGAATAAGCGACACAGCAACCCCACTTAGCAGCGCAAAAAAGATAGAGAGACTTATAAAAGATTCTTCGCTTATAACCTACGAGGGTGATCACTACTTCTTCTTAAACCATGCCAAAGATGTAGCACAAAATATAGAAAAAACTTTTTTAAAAACATTGGAGCATAAATAATGCAAGATTATGAAGTACTTATGGCATTTGTTACAAATGTTCTTTTCGTAACAGTTCTGGGATGGTATCTCATAACAAATCTTCAGTGGTATGACTATAAGTTATCGCGAGTAATCTTAAAACATCATAAACCTCACTGGCATGTCATCTACTTTTTTATCCCTTTTATCGCCTACTACACGACGGGCAAATTTTTTATTATCTTCTTTCTTTTTGCAGTTTTGCCGGCAATATTTATTTGGCATAAAAGTTTAGACAAAAAACTTATTTTGACATGGAGGGTTAAGAGATTTCTGATTCTTCTTGTTTTTTTAGTTGTTTTCCAAGATATTCTCTGTACTTTAAAGTCTGCATGTGAGACTTACGGTGTATTTATGCCGCTCTTTATTGCTTATGTGGGAAGTTTTATAATAGAGAAATTTCTTTTTGAAGCGCATAAAAAAGAGGCGCAAAAAAAACTCCAAAGCATGTCTAAACTCCAGATAGTCTGCATTACGGGAAGTTACGGCAAGACAAGCACAAAAAATTTTGTTAAAGAAATATTGAGCAAAAAGTATAGAGTTTACGCAACTCCCAGAAGTGTTAATACTCTTGGAGGAATTATCAAAGACATAAATGAGTCTCTGCCTAGCGATACCGAGATTTATGTTTGTGAAGCGGGTGCGAGACAAAGAGGAGATATCTTAGATATTACAACCTTTTTAGAGCCTCAGGTAGTAGTTGTAGGCAAAGTTGGTCTTGCTCATGTAGAGTACTTTAAGAGCCTGCAAAATATCATTGCAACAAAGCTTGAGATTATGAAATCTCCGAGGTTGGAGTGCGCTTTTATCCATACTTCCGTTACGGATGAACCGCATGAGAAAGTTACGTTTTTTGGAGAGGAGATTCAAAACGTCAATGCAACTCTAGAGGGAACTGACTTTGATATGATTTTTAGCGATAGAACTCTTCACTTTCACACCGATGTTCTCGGCTCATTTCAGACAATCAATATTGCAGCAGCCGTTCACATTGCAAAAACATTTGACATGAGTGATGATGAGATAGTTAAAGCGGTAAGACGCTTGGCTCCTGTTGAGCATAGATTAGAGATGATTAAAGCGAGCGGAAAGCTAATACTAGATGACGGATATAACGGCAACATAGAGGGAATGCTCGAAGCCGTAAGACTCTGCTCACTTCATGAGGGCAGAAAGGTAATAGTCACTCCAGGTCTCGTTGAGAGCAACGATGAGCTAAATTTAGAGCTGATTGAGGCAATAAATAGTGTTTTTGAAATAGCGATAGTTACGGGCTCTTTAAATGCGGAGCTATTTGACAAGAACTTGAAGGTCAAAAATAAAATCATGCTCCATGATAAATCCAAAATCCAAGAGTTGCTGGCACATCAGACAAAAGCAGGAGATATTATACTCTTTGCAAATGACGCACCCAATTTTATATAAGTAAAAAGAAGTGAAATACATAGATGCAACCATAAAATACCTCGGCTATTTTACGGCTTTTGTCGTTGCTTTGCTGGTTCTGTTGGTTGTCTATGATGCAACTGCAAGATATCTTTTTTCAACTGGCTCAGTGGCTCTTCAAGAGCTTGAGTGGCATCTTTTTGACGTAGTCATTCTCTTTGGTATAGCGTATACGCTGAGAGAGGGTGCGCATGTTAGGGTAGATATATTTTATGCCTCATTTTCGCAAAAAACTAAAGCGCTTATCAACATCATATCTTCTCTCTTTTTTGTGCTTCCCTTTTCGTTTCTTATCATCTATATAGGGATAGATTTCGTGAGTATGAGTTATCTTCAAAACGAGGCATCTTCAAATCCTGGCGGGTTGGAGTATCGGTTTTTAGTAAAATCTCTTATGCCTATTTCGTTTGCTTTTTTGTCCCTTCAAGCCATAAAAGATGCCAAAACAAACTTTGATGCATGGAGGTCGTTATGATATCCATGTTGATGTTTGTAGTAGTTTTAGCGCTTTTAATGGTAGGAATTCCCGTTGCTTTTGTTTTTGGAAGCGTGGCTATCGCTTTTGCCTTTTTGATTCCAGAACTTGGTTTTGACGTCTTTTCGGTTCTGCCGTTTCGTATATACGGAATCATGTCAAACAGCACTTTGATGGCGGTTCCTCTTTTTATAGCGATGGGTTTGGTGCTTGAGAAGTCGCTTATGGCTGAGAAGCTCCTGATTGCCATGAGCTCCGCATTTAGAACTGTTCGCGGTGGTTTGGCTGTTAGCGTGGTGCTTGTAGGTGCGATGCTGGCGGCTTCTACCGGAGTTGTATCAGCAAGTGTTGTTATGATGAGCGTTATCGCGCTTCCGCTTATGCTTCGTGCAGGTTATGACAAAGGTCTGGCTGCTGGAACGATAGCTTCTAGTGGAACGCTCGGGCAGATTATACCGCCTTCTATCATCCTTATTATTTTGGGTGATGTTATGAATGTCAGTGTGGGCGAACTATTTATGGGAGCGGTTTTGCCGGGGCTTGTTTTGGTCGGACTCTACATAGTTTACATCCTGATATTTTCCTACCTTAGACCCGACGCTGCACCCGTTGCAAAAAATGTAAAAGATGTAAGCTTCAAAGAGATAATCATGGCCATAGTTCCGCCCATGCTTTTGATGGTCTCAGTTTTGGGGAGCATTTTCGCAGGTATAGCATCTCCTACGGAATCGGCTGCATTTGGAGTGGTTGGCGCAATTTTACTCTCGGCATATAATAATCGCTCTCTAAACTTTGAAATGCTCAAATACGCAACACTCGGCAGCGTGAAACTAAGCGGCATGATTTTTATGATTCTTATCGCGGCAACGGCTTTTTCTCTTGTTTTTAACGAACTCGGCGGAAGTGATCTTATACTTGAGTTTTTCTCTCAAGATATAGGAGATGTCTGGATTTTTATAGCGGTTGCGATGATTAGTATATTTATACTCGGTTTTTTTATAGATTTTATAGAGATTAGTTTTATCATCGTTCCTATCTTAGTACCGGTTATGCACGCTTTTGGGATTGACCCTGTTTGGTTTGCGATACTCATTGCTCTAAATCTGCAAGCCTCATTTTTAACTCCTCCCTTTGGACTCTCGCTCTTCTTTTTAAAAGGAGCCGCAGGTGATAGTATAAAAACCACGGAGATATATAGAGGCATCGTACCTTTTATAGCTCTTCAATTTTTGGCTCTAGTTTTGGTTATGATATTTCCAGACTTAGTGTTCGCATTTATTTAATTTTAACGCAAGAGGAAGTGAATTCCTCTTTGCTGCGCTAGCCGCTATGGCACTAAAGCTTGCCTCGAGAGAGAGGCAGAAATTTCTATAAAAAGGGTTAAAATGAAAGATATTTTATATGCGCCATGGCGGGATGAGTATGTTACAAACAAAAAGATAGAGGGCTGCGTATTTTGCCATATAAGCTCCCATGAGAAAGATGATGAGGAGTTGCATGTACTTTATAGGGATGAACACTGTTTTATAGTGATGAACCGTTACCCGTACACTCCGGGGCATTTTATGATTATCCCCCATCTTCATACCGACAAACTCGAAGAGCTGCCAAGTGAGACTTGGCTTCATATAAGTGATTTGGCGCAAAAGAGTGTGAGGCTTTTAAAAGAGGGTTTTTGTGCTCATGGAGTAAATATCGGGATGAACTTGGGAGAAGTGGCAGGTGCGGGGATAGCTGAGCATATTCACATGCACATCGTCCCAAGATGGGAGAGAGACACGAACTTTATAACTTCCGTTGCAAACAACAGAGTCTACTCAACCGATTTTATAAAAATATATAAAACTATAAAAGAGTTAGTTCCTAAATATATAAAATAAGCGATTGATTACTTTTTTTTAGATTTTAACACGAAGTAAAAGATAATAGCGATTACGACAAAAACGAGAGTTCTTATGATTATGGTAGTTGAATCTATGGTTTCCATTGGGAATCTTTGTATAAGGATTGTTTGTGGATGGGGTAGAGGGATTCGAACCCCCGAATAGCGGCACCAAAAGCCGCGGCCTTACCGCTTGGCGATACCCCAGTCTGTGAAAGATTAGTTTTGTAAAACGGGTGGAATTATAAATTTTCTCCCCTTACAATACCCTTAATCTTAGTATAAAAATTTTATAATATACTCTTTTATTACCTCTTTAAAATAGTAGTTGCAAATGGTAAAAAAAGATGTATTATTCCATTATTATTTACACAACCAAGGAGATATCGCATGGGAAGTTTAACGGTCAACAAGCAGAAATTAAAACGATTTACAATAGCCACAAAGCCCGTCATGGAGGAGTATTTGGCAAAGATGGATGTGGATCTTAGCGACTACACATTTGCGGCAAATTTTATATGGCTAGCCAACAGCAGCGGATTTTATGCGCTTATCAATAAATGTTTTTGTCTCTTTGTTATGACGGGCGGCGAATTGACTATGCTTTTACCTCCTCTGGGAAAGAAAAAAAACATCACAGATGCCATTATTAGCTGTTTTAAGATTATGAATACAAACAACTCTTCGCCGTACTACTCCCGCATCGACTATGTTCAGGCTTCTATGCTTGAAGAGTTTGTGCAAAACGCTGATGAAGCCGAGAGTATGTTTGAGATGCTTGAGTCTTACTTGGTTGAGAAAAAACTGGTTGATTATGTTTATGAAGTAAATGCGCTTATAGATTTGCGCGGAAACAGCTACCACACAAAAAGAACAGAGATTAATAAGTTTATGAAGTCTTACCCTGATTATGTCATTGAACAACTAGACAGCATAAAACATAAAGATGAGATTACGCATCTTTTTAACAAGTGGGTCTCCGACAGGGTGAGGTACATGCCAAAAGAGGAGGCGGAACACTTTTTAGAGGGTATTCATCAAGAGAGACATGCAGTAAAGCAGATGCTCAAATATTATGAAGAACTCTCTTTGATAGGTTTGGTTATCTACATAAACGGCGAGCTAAAAGGTTTTACCGTAGGCGAGAGAATCAATAAGGATACGGCAACGGTAATCATAGAAAAAACGGATTTTGAGATTTTGGGATGTGCTCAGTTTATCTTTAGAGAGTTCTCTAAGATGCTAAAAGAGCATTACAATATTGGATATATAAATGTAGGCGATGACATGGGATTTGAAAACCTCCGCAAGGTAAAGATGTCGTATCGTCCGTTTAAACTTGTACCAAAGTATACAATTTACCAAAAATGACAGTAAGAAAAGCCCAAAAAAGTGATCTCTCTTCGCTTTATGCGCTGGAGAAGGAGCTGTTTTTGCCACAGAACTATCCTCTCTCAAGAGGCTCTTTCTCATACCATGTAAAAAACAACCTGCTATATATTGCAGAGGTTGATGGCAAGATAGCTGGTTATATTTTGGTGCTCATTAAACGTAAAAATGCCAAACTATACTCTCTGGGAGTTAGCGAAGCTTATCGCAATAGAAAAATTTCCCAAGAGCTGCTTAGATTTATATTTAAGGAGCTTATCTCTTTGGGTTTTAGCAAACTGCTTCTTGAAGTGCGTACGGATAATGAGGCGGCGATAGCCTTGTATAAAAAAATGGGCTTTTGCGAGCTTAAAAAACTCAAAGCCTTTTATGGAGACGGATGTGATGCCCATCTGATGGAGTTAAGATATGCCAGCGACACATTATAAACAGATTTTTAGTGATTTGTTAAAAAGCAAACTGCTTAAGCTTCAAGTAGCAGTTCTTTTTGTAACAACATATATAGATTGGACTATTATGCCCTATGTTGCAAAGCTTGAGGGTATGCATTTACCTGTTTTTATGATTAGTTTTTATATGCTGATAGGAGCTACTGATGGGCTTATTCAGCCGCTTTTTAAAAAAGTGAAAATATATAATATTTATCTTTTCGTAATTATTTTAGATATTATTCAAATTCTTAGTTATTCCCTTTATATGGTTGAGATAGTTCTTTTTACATATGTTATTTTGAGCATATTTACTATTCAGGCGATTACATTTGAGATATCAAGGGTTCATACAATCCACTTTATGCAAGACGAGATTGAGATAAAAGATTATCTTATTCTTAGGTCTTTTTTCGTCTCATCTGCAATTGTAGGAGGTGCTATCACCGCTATGATATTTGACTATTTTGATATAAGATTAAGCAGTATGCTGATTTTGCTTTCACTGCTTGGTGTGTTGGCAATAATTGTCGAATATGTGCTCTATAAGAAGTTCAGAAATATTTTGCAGGATGAAGAGATAATCATAGAGAGACAAAAAGTTTTACTAAACGAAAAAATAACATTTTCAAAATAATTGTTTAAAATATTGGAGGATAGATGAAGTTATCAGCACAAGAGATTATTGCACTGCTTCAGGATAAAGCAAATAAGTATATAGATGGTATTGATGCCAGTATACATCCTTATGATATCGCAGAAGATCTTCTTGAGTTGCGTGATGAAGATGAAAAATTATATTTAGAAGAACTCTCTAAACTTCCGCAAGAACTTCAAGCGCTTGTTATGATAGAGCTTCCTCGCCACTGCCACGAGGAGATAGTTAAGCATTTTGCACCAAATGAACTCGCCTTTTTGGCAAATACGCTTGACACTGATGATGCAGCTGAGCTTATCCGAAACATAGAAGAGGTTGATGTAAAAATAGCGCAGGAGGTTCTTGAAAGCCTTCCGCACAAAGATAGAGAAAACCTGCAGACGCTTATAGCATACGATGAGTATGAAGCGGGAGCTTACATGCAGACGGAGCTTTTTTCGGCGTTTATAGATGAGCAGATTGGAGATTCCATACTCAGACTCAAACGCCTAAAAGCGCAAAAAGAGCTAGACAGCGTCTATCAGGTTTATGTGGTAACTAGAAATCATAAGTTTTTGGGTTCAATTCCTCTAGAAGATCTAATACTCCTTGGACCAAATGTCAACTATAGAGAGCTTGTAAAAGAGGGGGTAAACACCATCTCAGTCAAGGCTTTGGATGATATCCACGACGTTGTAGAGGTTGCATCAAAGTACGACATGGGGGTGATTCCCGTTACAGATGCAAAAGGCAGGCTTCTTGGGCGTATAACCTCGGATGATATCTATGACATTATAGAGGAGCGTGCAACGGGGCAGCTCTATAATCTTGCAGGTGTTAATGAGGGAGCGGAGCAGGAGGAGAGCCTCTTTCACATCGGTAAATATCGCGCCTACTGGCTTGGCATAAATCTTATAACGGCTATTGCGGCATCGGTTGTCATTGGTCTTTTTGATGCGACTCTGCAGTCGCTGGTCGCACTTGCAGTTTTAATGCCCATAGTGGCATCTATGGGCGGAAATGCGGGAACGCAGACTCTTACCGTAACGGTTCGCCAGATGGCACTTGGAGATATCAGCAGTGAAGATGCCAAAAAAACTATACTAAAAGAGGTCTATTTGGCTCTTATGAACGGCTTTATATTCGCCGTAGCTATCGGTCTTATAGCTTGGGTGTGGTTCTCTATGCCTCTGCTTGGAGTGGTTATAGCCGCTTCTATGGTTATCAACATTATCACGGCGGGCTTTTTCGGCTCACTGATTCCTCTGCTTCTTCAAAAGGCAGATATTGACCCTGCCGTCGGCTCCTCTGTGCTTCTTACAACGGTTACGGATATCGTCGGATTTTTTAGTTTTCTTGGATTGGCAACCATAATTTTGCTATAGTAAAAGAAAAAAAGCGGGTGTTAAAATGAAAAAAGTGTTACTAGGTTTTTTGTGTTTGCTCTTCTTTGCAGAGATTTTAAGCGCCCAAAACAGTGATGAGGGCGCAGTTGTCTTTATGTACCACCGTTTTGGCGAAACCAAATATCCATCTACAAACATCACAATGGAGCAGTTTGAAAAACATCTGCAGTACCTCTCGCAAAACGACTATAAGGTCTGGAGTCTCTCAAAGATAGTTCGCTATATCGTAGAGGGCAGGGAGATTCCAAAAAAGGTCGTTGCACTTACTATAGATGACGCATACAAAAGCACATATACGCATGCGTTTGCAAGATTCAAAGAGTACAACTTCCCCTTTACGGTCTTTGTAAACAGCTCGCCGGCAGATAACGGCTCTAAAAACTACATGAGCTGGGATGAGATGCGTGAGATGCAGGCTTTTGGAGCGGAGTTTGCGAACCACTCCATAACCCATGACTATATGCTGCCAAAAGAGGGCGAAGATGAGCAGAGCTGGAAAAAACGCATAAGAGATGAGATTGAGGGCGCACAAAAGAGGCTTCAAGAGGAGCTAGGAGAGGCTACAAACGAAAACCCAAAACTCTTCTCCTATCCGTTTGGAGAGTATACAAAAGAGAGCGCGGAGTATATTCAAAGCTTGGGGTATATCGGAATTACTCAGACGTCGGGCGCAATAGGGATGCAGAGCGATACGAGAACTTTACCGCGCTTTGCAATGTCGGAGGCGTATGCTAACATGGATGGTTTTACTCTGAAGATTAAAACTCTGCCACTCCCAATAGAGAGCGTCTCATCCATAGAGCCTCTGGTAAAAGAGGAGAACCCTCCAAAGCTCACCATAAAGCTCAAATATCCGGTAAAAAATGTAGGGTGTTACCTCTCCAGCGGAAAAGCAATAGCCGTTGAATGGATGTCAGATAGAGAGTTTAGCGTACAAGCAGATGAAAAGTTAAAAGCTCCAAGAGACAGATACACTTGCACCGCCGCCTCAAAAGATGGCAGATGGTACTGGTACAGCCATTTTTGGATACTAAAGTAGCAAAACTACTTACTTAAAAGGATGTCTTCTATCATCTTCACATAGGCACTGTTTGCGCCGATGTGGTCTAAAACCTCTATTTTAATGTCGTACTTTTGAGAACACGTTGAGGCAAGATGAGGGACATCTTCTCTAACGTGTTTACCGGGAGCCAAAAAAAGAGGCAAAACCGTAACGGCACTAACACCTGCCGCTTTTAGCTTTTTTACCGCATCTTCAAAATCAGGCTCAGCCAACTCCAAAAAAGCAAGCTCAATATTTTCAATATTTGCTCGTAATTTCTCTAAAACCTCTCTCGATGCGTCATTTGAGGCTTTGACCTTGCTACCATGCGAGAGCAATATATATCCGTTCATCTTCAAACCTTAATTTATATACGAAAATATAACATAATTTGGGTGCGATTCAGGATTTTGCTATGAATTGAAGCAGTTTATAACTATACG
>NZ_JAVVFL010000056.1:0-10856 GCF_032250635.1 Sulfurimonas sp. | reverse complement strand
AGATAGCAAGATTGATAGAGCAAAATGCCCAAAAAGAGCTTGAAATAGAGGCTATAGTAGAAAAACTAGAAAGTATAATGGCTTAGAATTATGAGTAAAAAGCTTGGTTTAAATATAGGCGGGCGTCGTTTTGATGTTGATGTTGAAGAGGCTTTCGCTGTTTTCTTGCAGGAGCAGATGAGAAAAGATTTTAACATAGAGGGCAACAATGATCTAAAGACTCTCATGCAAGCATATGTCCGTAAAACCCATGAACTCTTTCTACAAGAACAAAGAATAGAAGAAATAACAAAAAAATTAGAATTTTAAGACAAATTTATTATTGTATAAGTTAAGAGTGATATAATTTCGGTCTCTTTAATAGAGATGGTGTGCGCTCGTAGCTCAGCTGGATAGAGCACTGGTTTGCGGTACCAGCGGTCACACGTTCAAATCGTGTCGGGCGCACCATACTATAAAGAAAACTCCCTATAAAATAAACACTTTCAATCAAAATTCACAAACTTCTAAGAACGATAATTCTATTCGACGCCAATTTAAGTTTAAAGTGCAACGTTCATGAAATTCAATAAGCGGGTAAAGATAGAATGTTAACTGCAAAATGGAGAAATATAAAAAAGAGATTTAGCTATTGATCTCATTTTTTATAATCTGTGCAAGTTCACAACACTTCTCTATTTTTTGTTTGTAAGCTAGGGCATCATTTAAAAGTATGTTTACAAAAGCGCTTCCTACTATTACGCCATCGGCACCCTCTACTTTCTCTTTTGCACTCTTTTCATTTACTCCAAACCCTACGTATACGGGTGTTTGCGTATGTTTTTTAATAGATGAGAGTATGGGCTGGAGATCTTCAGATGCGCCTGAGCCTGTTATTCCTGCGTACGCTACCATGTAGATAAATTTTTTGGACTCTTTTACAATCTTCTCTATTCTGTCTTGTGTGTCGGTCGGTGCGATAAAACTGATGTTTGAGATGCTGTTTGAGTCAAAAAGATCTTTGTAGATGAGAGTCTCTTCATATGGAAGGTCTGGGATTATTAGCCCGTTTACTCCTATCTTTTTGGCAAGCGGAATCAAACTCTTTAAGTCATGTTGGTAAAAGCTGTTAAAGTACCCCATCCAGAGTGTATCGACTTTTGGAGCGACAACTTCTGATATCTCTAAAAGATGTTTAAACTTAAAACCGAGTTTAAGAGCTTTGTGGTTCGCTTCCTCGATGGATGGACCATCAGCTACGGGGTCTGAGAAGGGAACTCCGAGCTCTATGGCATCTACGCCGCTCTCCCCTAGAGCCAGTGCTAAGTCAATACTGAAAGATTTTTCCGGGTAGCCGGATGTTATATATGCCACTAGTTTTTTCAACTGCTCTCCAAGTCTGGTAATTTAAGTAGAGAATATTTTATATGGCTCAATTCGTTGTCATGTTTGAGGTCGTCTCTCCAGATGGCAAACATATCGCTGATGCTTAACAGCCAGTTTACAGTCTCTTCATTGACGCTCTTATGCTCGGTTCTTATGACTTCGAGCGTATCTTCAACAAAAGCTGCAAGTTTTGCCATTTGTACGATTTTTAAATAGCCTGAAGCCGACTTGATATTGTGAAAGATGCGAAAAAGCTCATTTACGCTTCTCTCATACATGTTTGGCTTGGAAAGGTCGATAATCAGACTCTCCATAAAGTCAACCATCATAGAGTAGTGGTCCAGAAACTCATCGACTATTTCATAATCAAAGTTGGAATCTAAATCACTTCTTACGCCCATAAAATATTTCTCCTATATGGTCAAAATTATAGCAATATTTAGTTAAAATACCTTTTATTATAAAGAAAGAGTATTTACATGACTAAGAAAATGACTATAACTTCTATCAAAAAAAGTAAAGGTGTCTCCAAGCTGGTTATGATAACTGCTTACGATGCGCTTTTTGCGAGATTGCTGGAGCCTAGTTGTGACATAATTTTGGTTGGAGATAGCCTAAATATGAGCTTTGCAGGCAGAGCAGATACGCTAAGTGCGACTCTCGAGCAGATGATTTACCATACAAATGCCGTCGCACAGGGTGCTAAAAATAGTTTTTTGATCTGCGATATGCCTTTTGGAACATACACAAACCCCGAGGAAGCTCTGAAAAACTCTATAAAGGTGTTTCAAGAGACTCCCGTTGATGCCCTAAAAATAGAGGGCGGCGCAGATAAAGCGCACATTATCGCGCATCTTTGCTCAAACGGTATAGCGGTCTGTGGACACATCGGATTACTCCCGCAAGCCGTTCGCTCAGAGGGCGGATACAAAGTAAAAGGCAAGAGCCAAGAGGAGCAGGAGCAGCTTATTAGAGATGCTAAAGCTCTAGAGAAGGCTGGCGTATTTTGTATGGTTATAGAGGGCGTAAAAGCCGATGTTGCGAAAGAGGTTGCAAAGAGTGTAAATGTGCCTGTTATCGGAATCGGTGCGGGAAGAGATGTAGATGGGCAGGTTCTTGTTTTTTCGGATATGCTTGGTCTCTTTGAGGAGTTTACTCCTAAATTTGTGAAGAAGTATATGGATGGAGCGGCATTGGTAAAAAGCGCTATAAAGAGCTACTCCGATGAGGTTAGAACTCTCGAGTTCCCTCAAGACATACACACCTACTAAGAGAGATTATGGAAAGATTGGTAGAGATAGAGAGATTTGACAACGAGGAGAGCTGCGAGATAACACTCCGTCCAAGTGCATGGAGTGAGTATATAGGGCAAGAGCAGATCAAAAAAAACCTCGGCGTGTTTATAGAAGCGAGTAAAATAAGGGGTGAAGCGCTTGACCACACCCTCTTTTTTGGTCCTCCTGGGCTGGGTAAAACCACTTTAGCGCTTATTATTGCAAACGAGATGAATGCAAATATTAAAGTGACTGCCGCTCCTATGATAGAAAAAAGCGGAGACTTAGCGGCAATCCTCACAAACCTGGAAGAGGGTGACATACTCTTTATAGACGAGATCCACCGCCTCTCGCCGGCTGTTGAAGAGATACTCTACTCCTCCATGGAAGATTTTAGAATCGACATTATTATTGGAAGCGGTCCTGCTGCGCAGACCGTAAAGATAGATCTGCCGCGCTTTACTCTTGTGGGTGCCACAACAAGAGCCGGAATGCTCTCCAGCCCTCTTAGAGACAGATTTGGTATGAACTTTAGAATGCAGTTCTACTCTGCTGATGAGCTTGCAAAAATTATCTCTCAAGCTTCTAGAAAGTTAAACAAAGAGATAGCGCATGAAGCGTGTGTTGAAATAGCAAAAAGAAGCCGCGGAACTCCCCGTATTGCACTTAGACTTCTTCGCCGTGTAAGAGATTTTGCAGATGTGGCAAATGAGAAAGATATAGCACACTCAAGAACAAAATATGCACTCGAAGAGCTGGGCATAAATTCACATGGATTTGATGAGATGGATATAAAGCTCTTAAATCTTCTTGTGGGAGCAAACGGAAGAGCAATCGGGTTAAGTACGATAGCGGCAGCCCTTAGCGAAGACGAGGGAACTGTAGAGGATGTTTTAGAGCCCTACCTTATCGCAAACGGCTATTTGGAGAGAACCGCCAAAGGCAGAAGAGCGACCAGAAGTACTTATGAGATTTTAAACATCGAATTTCCATATCAGGAAGAGGGGGGTCTATTTTGAAGCCGCAATATTTTGTAGCCATACTCTTTGCAACATCGCTTTATTGGATGTATATGCTCTATGCTCCGTTTTTGATGGGAATGATTATTGCGGCACTGCTGGCAATATCGACCTCAAATATTCAGAATTTTTTTGAAAAAGTACTAAGGTCAAAGTTTTATGCCGCGCTTATCTCCAGTTTCTTATTGGCAGTTCTATTTTTTGTGCCGCTTGGATACTTTTTGGCAACACTTACTATAAAACTCAACAGCATGGACCCGATAGTTTTTAAAAATATAGAAATATTCATAAAAGAGTTTTTACAATCTCCACCCGAGTATCTCTCCTTTTTGAAGCCTTATACCGAAAGTTTTATGAAAGATATAAATGTTAACTCTATCGCATCGTACATTCTCTCTTTTACGGGAGATATAGGCTCTTTGAGTGCCGGATATCTTAAAAATTCATTTTTGGTAATAGTTTTTTACTTTTTTGCGCAATATAACGGTGGATATGTAGTAGATTTTCTAAAAAGAGTTGTTCAGATGTCGGTTGATGAGACAACGCTTTTAGCAAGAGAGCTCTCATCCGTCATGAGTGTCGTCTTTTACTCAATCATCGCAAATGCTATGTTTCAGGGCATTTTATTTGGAGTAGCCATATCTTTCATGGGTTACAATGGGCTTTTGTTTGGAATCATGTATGGGTTTGCTTCACTGATTCCTGTAGTCGGAGGAACTCTTATGTGGCTTCCATTTGCACTTTATGAGTTTTCTGCGGGAAATAGCTCAAATGCCATATTTATAGCGCTTTACTCTATTATCGTTATATCTGTAATTGCAGATACTTTTATTAAGCCTTTGGTCATAAAAGAGATCAATTTAAGGCTCTTAAAAGAGGATGATGCAAAGATGAATGAGCTTATTATCTTTTTTGCCATCATTGCGGGGCTTACGACTTTTGGGTTCTGGGGAATGATTTTAGGTCCTGCAATTACCGCATTTTTCCTCACAATTGTAAAGCTTTTTGAGGCTAGAACAAAAGAGTGTGAATCAAAAGCGGAGCAGAGTTAGTTTTTTTTGTATATCTTTGGGTAGTTGCTCTTAAATCTTCGGTGTATCCAAAACCAAAATTTTGGCTCATTAGTTATTAGCTTAGTGAGCCAATCTGCTTGAAGTTGTGTAGCCCTTAAGATGTCGGCTTGCTCATCTTCGCTCTTTAGCACCTCAATCTCATCAAAAAATCTCAAGGTATAGTTCTCTTCATCATCCGTTGTCATGACGACCGGAATAATCGCCGCGTTATATTTTCTCGCAAGATAGGCGGGAGTTGATGTCTGGTGAACAAGTTTGCCCATAAATTCAACCTCCAGACCATCCCTTCTGTTTATTGCCGTATCGATTAAGATACCGCTGGCGCCTCTGTTTTTCACAAGCTTTATAAGAGGTCTTACAACATTTGATTTTTCCAAAGAGCTGTTGCCAAATCTCTCTCGTGACTCCAATGTCCATCTTTGATAATCTTTGTTTTTCATTTTTTTGTATACGGCGGCGATAGGCTCTGCAAAAGCTCCTATTGAGGCTCCGCCAAGCTCCCAAGCACAGTAGTGTGAAGTAACGTAGATCACTCCGCGCCCCTCACTGTGTGCTTTTTGTACAGCTTCAATGTTTTTGATTGTTACTATTTTGTCTAAATCCTCTTTACTCATGTGCCTAATTTCCATGAGATGCAGAAAATTTAGCAGCAAGTTTTTAAAACTGTATTTGACAATCTTTTTCTTCTCTTCTTGCGTAAGTTTGTCGCCAAAAACAAAATCTAGATTGATAAAACCGATATTTCTGTATCTTGATGAGAGAAAGTATGCGATATTTGCCAACAAAACGAAAAAACTTTTTCTTATTTTTTTCGGCAGTAACATCAAGAATTTTTCAAGCAGTAAAAAAAGTTTAAAACCCATTATTAAAAGAACCTCAATTTAATTTTAAAGGCAGATTATATCAAAATGTAACAATGCCTTTGGTATAATTGCGACTATAATTCTCGAAAAACAAAGTTTTTCGTAGCTTTAGGGGGTTGTAGGGACATTTGTCCCTGCTGCTAAAACGGACGCGTTCGTTTTAGTGCATAACATCAGTAAATAAGGCAAGAAAAAATATGGTTATAGCAGATATACAAAATTTTTCTGAAGGTCGCACCAAGGCAAGGGCCTATTTCTGTTATCTTTTTTCAAAAAATATTCAAAACAGACTCCCTTCGCTCTCCGTAGAGTCGATAATGCCTCGTCTTTTAAAGATTAAGGCGGATTTGCAAAATTGCGACGGCGTTTATCTTCTTGATAATCGCGGAATTCAGATCTCTCCCACTTTTGTAGCGGGTGGAGAGATTGATGAAGATGTTGGAAAAATCAGATCGGATCGCGCCTACTACTACAGAGCGGTAAAAGAGGGAAGATGTACGATAACCGATCCCTATCCCTCGCTTATAACGGGCAATCTGTGTGTTACGGCATCACAACCCGTTTATGATGAGCATGGAGAGCTAAAATATATAGCATGCTTGGATATGCCGCTTAATGAGGTTATTAAAATCTCAAGGTCAAGCAAATTTGATAAGTTTTTTACAACTCTTTTTAAGTACTCCTATGCAATTTTCTCTTTTGCGCTTATAGCGGTTGCGATACTACTCTTTTTTAAAGGGATACAGAGCTTTTTTGTCTATGAGATTTCGCCCGGTCATTTTAAAATCAAGGATGTGTTTGAAGCGACAATTTTACTTACGCTTGCACTTGCAATCTTTGATTTGGCAAAAACCCTCATAGAAGAGGAGATTTTGGGCAGAAACAAAGAGAACAGTATCTCCGGTCCGCATAAAACGATGGTTCGGTTTTTGGGTTCAATTATCATAGCCCTCTCCATAGAGGCGCTTATGCTAGTTTTCAAATTTGCAATTACAGACCCAGAGAAGCTGGTTTATGCCATGTATATCGTCGGAGGAGTCTCCATGCTTCTGGTGACATTGGCGGTTTATATAAAATTTACAAAATTAAAGATTGATGAATGATAGGAATAGTTGACTATAACATGGGAAACTTGGCAAGTGTTCAAAACGCATTTGTCAAAATAGGCGCAAAGAGCGTTGTCGAGAGCGACCCGAAAAAATTTAAAGATTATGAGAAGCTGATTCTTCCGGGAGTAGGGGCTTTTGGAGATGCAATGGAGCATCTTAGAGAGCGAAATATGATTGATGCCATAAGGGAGTTTGCTCAAAGCGGCAAGCCTATTCTTGGAATATGTCTTGGCATGCAGCTCCTCTTTGAGAGCTCTGAAGAGTTTGGAAGCAATGAAGGGTTGGGACTTATTAAAGGTAAAGTTGTAGCTTTTGACACAGCTAAATTTAGCGAGCCGCTCAAAGTTCCGCACATGGGCTGGAACAGGATGTTTACAAAAAAACATCCTCTTTTTGAAGGATTGGACGAGGAGCACTATCTCTATTTTGTTCACTCCTATCACGCAGTATGTGAAAATGAAGAGGATATCATAGGCAAGACCGTATACGGCTATGAGTTTGCCTCTGCGGTTGCTTGTAAAAATGTTATGGGAATTCAGCCACACCCAGAAAAGAGCCATAGAAATGGGCTTAAAATATTAGAAAATTTTACAAGGCTATAATAGACACGCTATCGGAAGTAATTCCGCTAGCTACGTTAACACTAAGTTCTCTTCAGCAGAGGGCTCACGCCACTTGTGGCTTATAATTTAAGGATTTATTTACATGACTTTATACCCAGCGATTGATTTAAAAGACGGAAAAGCGGTAAGACTTACAAAGGGTCTTATGGATAGTGCAAAAATATACTCAGATGAGCCTTGGATGCTTGTGAAAAAGTTTGAAGAGATGGGTGCTGAGTGGGTGCATTTGGTTGATTTAAACGGAGCGTTTGCAGGTGAGCCGAAAAACTTGGAGCAGATTATAAAAATCAGACAAAACTGCAGTGTAAAGCTTGAGCTCGGCGGCGGAATTCGCGATGAAGCAACCATTATAAAAATGCTTGAGATCGGAATAGACAGAGTTATTTTAGGCTCAATCGCAGTTAAAAATCCTGAGTTTGTAAAAGAGATGGCTGCAAAATACCCTATAGCGGTTGGAATTGACGCAATAGACGGGTTTGTAGCAGTTGAGGGCTGGGGCGAGGTGAGCTCTATGCGCGCAACGGATTTGGCACGTCAATTTGCAGATGCCGGAGTCGAAGCAATAATATGCACGGATGTTAGTAAAGACGGAACTCTAGGAGGCGTAAACGTAGAGTTTACTGTTGAGATTGCAAAGGCAAGCGGAGTGAGTACAATTGCAAGCGGCGGGGTTAAAGATGAGAGTGATATAGAGGCTCTAATTGCGACAAATTTGGTTGATGGCGTAATTATCGGCAAGGCCTACTATGAAGGGACTCTTGACTTGCCAAAAATGTTTAAGCTCCTCGTTTAAACGGCTCTTTATCATAAAATTAACAAAATTTAGATATTATTTCCTATTAATTTGCAAATTTTCATAAAAAGGATTTCCTTTGAAATTACTTGTTGTCGATGATAGTTCTACAATGCGCCGTATTATAAAAAACACATTGTCAAGACTCGGTCATAAAGATATTCTAGAGGGTGCTGACGGCGTTGAAGGCTGGAGCGCACTGGATGCTAATCCCGATGTAGACATGCTCATTACGGACTGGAACATGCCTGAAATGAACGGTCTAGAACTTGTAAAAAAAGTTCGCGCAGATGCTAGATTTAAGGATTTGCCAATAATCATGGTAACAACAGAGGGTGGTAAAACAGAGGTTATTACCGCATTAAAAGCAGGTGTTAACAACTACATTGTTAAGCCGTTTACACCACAGGTTTTAAAAGAGAAACTTGGCGCTGTTATGGGTATTGAGGTGTAATGCAAGAACACTACTTTGAGCTAAAAGTCAGTGTCTCCTCTCATCATGCACTATTTTGCGATTTTTTAACAGATACTCTACCAATTGGTTTTGAAGAGACAGATGACGGTTTTATTATAAGAAGCGAAGATAATCTAGAGACTATTGTCTGGGGTTTAGAGCAGTTTGCAGAGGCTCTTGGAAAGGCTCTTGGCGAAAATATAGATATTGAGTGCGAGCAGACAAAACTTAAGAATAGTGATTGGGTTCAGCTTTATCAAGACAGCGTAAAACCGCTTACAATCGATAAGTTCTACATTCATCCGACATGGGATGCACCGCATAAAGAGCTTATAAATATAGAAATAAACCCTGCTCTGGCATTTGGTACGGGTCATCATCCAACAACGGCATCAGCATTAAGAGCAATAGCAAAATATGTAAAAAAAGATGACAGAGTTTTAGATGTAGGCTGCGGAAGCGGTATCTTAGCGATAGGGGCTATAAAAATAGGCGCTATCGTAGATGCTTGCGATACGGATATAGCATCCGTAGAAAACAGCAAGCAAAATGCAGAGTTAAACTCAGTAGAGTTTGAAAATCTGTGGGAAGGTTCCTGCTCTGAGGCAAAAGATGTTTATGACGTTGTCGTAGCAAATATCGTGGCAGACGTACTCATCTTTATAGCAAATGACTTAAAAAGTGTTTTAAAAGAGGGTGGAGTGCTTGTGCTATCTGGAATATTAAATAAATATGAAGCAAAAGTTTTAAAATACTATCAAGATTTTGAAATTTTAGAAAAAATAGACCAAGATGAGTGGGTCACTTTAATACTAAAAAAAGGTAGAAAATAGATATGAAAAATAAGAACGATAATAATGATGAGAATAATTTTTTTAATAAAAATCCGCTTATAACCTTTGCGATTTTTTCGGTAGTAATTATTTTACTTTTTAAAGTACTTATCGGCGAAAACAGCGGTTCAGACGCAGTAGCAGGCGGTAATAAGAAAGTAAAACAGATAAGCTACTCCGAGCTTAAGTCGCTTATAGAATCAAAAAGCGTAAAAAAAGTTGAGATAGGACAAACCTATATTAAGGCGTTTGGAGCAGACGATATGACGCTCTATACAACAAGGATTGTTCCTGGCGATACAAAGTTAACAGAGGAGTTAGAGAAGCAAAATGTCGAGTACACGGGCTTTAGCGAAACTAACTGGTTCACAGAGATGTTCGGATGGCTCTTTCCTTTTCTGATAATCATAGCAATATGGATGTTTTTTGCTGGAAGAATGCAAAAAAGCATGGGCGGCGGTATTTTGGGAATGGGCGGCTCTAAAAAGATGATCAACTCCGAAAAACCTAAAACAAAGTTTGATGACGTTGCCGGAGTAGAAGAGGCGAAGGAAGAGGTTCAAGAGATTGTAGATTTCTTGAAGTATCCGGGTCGTTATGTCGAGATAGGCGCAAAGATACCAAAAGGTGTTCTACTTGTAGGAAGTCCCGGAACAGGAAAGACTCTTTTAGCAAAAGCTGTTGCTGGTGAAGCAGATGTGCCGTTTTTTTCTGTAAGCGGATCTAGCTTTATAGAGATGTTTGTTGGTGTTGGAGCAGCTCGTGTTCGTGACCTTTTTGAGCAGGCAAAAAAAGATGCGCCCAGCATTATCTTTATAGACGAGATTGATGCCATAGGTAAAAGTCGTGCAGCAGGTGCAAACATGGGCGGTAACGATGAGCGTGAGCAGACTTTGAACCAGCTTTTAGCAGAGATGGACGGTTTTGGAACCGATACTCCTGTTATTATTTTGGCAGCAACCAACAGACCTGAGATACTTGACCAGGCACTTTTGCGTCCGGGACGTTTTGATAGACAGGTGTTGGTTGACAAGCCTGATTACGAGGGGCGTATAAAGATTTTAAAGGTTCATGTCAGGGGTGTTAAGACTGATGAGGATGTGGATCTTGAAGAGGTTGCACGTTTGACTGCAGGCTTGGCGGGAGCTGATTTGGCAAACATTGTTAATGAAGCGGCGCTTTTGGCTGGAAGAAAAAGTCAAAAAAGCGTAACACAAAAAGATTTTTATGAATAGAAAAATAATTCAATCTTTTCTGTATGATGAAATAAATCGAATGATTCCTTTACTATTGATATTAATTAGTTTCAGTATTGTACCGAATACGGTTTGGGCTCAAAATTCGGAAAGCCCTATGTTCCAAATTGTTTACAATAAAAAAAGTGTCCCAATTCTTTATGATCAACGTGATGCTGATGTTGTTGGCATAAGTGCAAAAGCACTTGCAAATG
>NZ_JAVVFL010000055.1:0-10872 GCF_032250635.1 Sulfurimonas sp. | reverse complement strand
AAGAGATATATCACATCGGAGCAAGCTTGAAAGATTTGGGCAAAAAGTGGTTTGCATTTTCTAAGTTTGAGATGGAGGCTTTGGAGATTTTGGGCAGATTGAAATAAATTATAAAACTTGTTGATATTTTGTGATAGCATACGCTTAAAAAAATGATGTTTTTAAGGTTTGAGAAATGAACGATATAGATATTAAAAAACTCCTAGATTTAGAAGTTGAGAAGCGCAACTGTGAGGGCGAGATTTGTGAAGAGCGGTTAGACCCTATCATGGTTGCACATCGTTACAAAGACCCGACTATTGCGCTTATTTGCGCTCTTTTTGCCTACGGAAACGTCAAACAGATAGTAAAGTTTTTAAACTCTCTTGACTTTTCGCTTCTGCAAAAAAGTGATGATGAGATACGCGAGGGGCTTAAAAACCACTACTATAGATTTCAAAAGTCCGAAGATGTGGCGGCTCTTTTTATCGCACTAAAACGCTTAGGCGAAAAGGGCATATTGGAAGAGGTCTTTAAAAGCGGATATCTTAAAAACAGAAGCACGATAGAGGGCATAAACACTCTTATAAAAGCTCTGCAAGATATTTACCCACACTCATCCATGGGGTATAACTTTTTAATCTCTCAAGTTACTCTAAAAACAAAGGGAGCAGGGGCATTGAAGCGGTGGATGATGTACTTGCGCTGGATGGTAAGAGAGGATAACATAGACATGGGTTTGTGGAGCGGGGTCGATAAAAGCGATCTTATTATTCCGCTTGATACCCACACTTTTAACGTTTCGAAAAAGCTGGGGCTTTTGGATAGAAAAAGCTACGATTTACAAGCCGCGATAGAGCTTACAGCCAAACTAAAAGAGTTTGATTATAATGACCCGCTAAAGTACGATTTTGCACTCTACCGCATCGGTCAGGAGAAGTTGTCGCTTGTGTGAGAGAATTTTTCTCTCATTATAAAAAGAGCAAATGCCAAAACAACGGCGGAGATGGAGGCAATAAGAAACAAAAGAGTGCTTCCATAGCTGTCCCATATCCATCCTGCAGCACTTAGAGATATTAGTGTCGCAATGCCGACTGAAGTGTAGTAAACTCCATACGCGGTCGCTTTTAAATCATATGGCGCGGTGTCTGAGATGATGGCTTTTGCCAAGGAGTTAAACCCTCCAGCAAAAAATCCATATATGGCAAAACCTAGCCAAACTCCGAGGACGCTCCCGCTAGACATTGCGATTGCTCCCAAGCCAAAAGCCATATAGACAAAGGAGAGCAGAGCCGCTTTGCCGAATTTGTCGGCAAATTTGCCTATGGGGATTGCAAAAAAGGACTGCGTAAGATTGTAGAGAGCGTATGCAAGAGGGATTATCGCAAGAGAGAGTCCGTTGTCTCCCGCTTTTAATATCATAAATGAGTAGTTCATCGCAACCAAACTAAAGAGTGTTTGAAATCCCACCAGCCAGTAGAACTGCGCCGGAAGCGCGCTAGGGCGAAAACGTTTTGCGGGGGAGGGAGTAAAGGGAACATCTGTGATTATAAAGATGAGAATTGCCATGGAGATAAGCCCCGGAATAATGCTAAGAGCAAAGATGGTGCGAAAGGTCGTTTCGCTCTCTCCGAGCCACCACAAAAGAGCAAAGGCACTCAACGAGCCGACCAGTGCGCCCGCGCCGTCCATCATTTTATGAAATCCAAACACAAAACCGCTTGAGCCTTTTGGCGTAGAGGCGCTGATAAGAGCGTCTCTTGGGGCGACACGAATACCTTTTGCAAGTCGGTCGCCTATTCGGATAGTCATAATCATGGTCGCACTTTGGGCAAAAAAAGCAAGAGGTTTTATGAGGTTTGAGAGACCATAGCCAAAGACGACGATACCTTTTCTTCGTCCGAGCCTATCTGAGTAGAAGCCTGAGAGTGCGATAAGCAGAGCCACTGAGAGTTCAGCAAGACCCTCGATTATGCCGATTTGTGTTTTTGTTGCATGTAAAAAACGCTCCAAAAACAGAGGCAGCAGAGGAAGAATCATCTCTGTGGAAAAATCCGTAAAAAAGCTGTTGGCTCCGAGTCCGACAATGTTTCTATTTAATGGTGCTTTTTTCATGCTCTTTTTTGCTGTGTTAAATTTTTTACTATTATACAAAAATTATCAATTTGTTGATTATAGCTATTTTGGCTATAATCCATAACTATTTTTTTAAAAGGATGCTCCATGGAGTGCGAAATCCCTACAGTAAATTCAAACAAACAAGAGATAAAAGAAATTTTTGATATAACTAAGACAATAGCAGTTATCGGGCTCTCTCCCGATGAGTCAAAAGTGAGTCATAGAGTGGCAAAATACTTAAAAGAGCAGGGGTATAAAATCGTCCCAATCTATCCAAAAGAGGAGACAATTTTAGGCGAGAAGGTCTACCGCTCACTTTCAGAGGTGCCTTTTGCTATTGATATGGTAGATATCTTTAGAAAGCCAAAAGAGCTTGATAATGTGGCAGAAGCATGTATACAAAGAGGCGATGTGAAAGTTTTTTGGGCGCAAAAAGATATAGTCAACAATGAAGCTGCGGCTCGTGCTAAGGCGGCTGGCATGAGAGTGGTTCAAAATATGTGCACAATGGTAGAGCATAGAGTTTTGAGAGAGGAGGCGTAGTTGTTTGATGTAAAGAAAATCTACGAAGCCAGAGAGCGTATAAAAGATGTTGTCGTAGATACGCCATTTTCATACGCTCCGCATCTTAGCGAAAATTCTGGATGTCAGGTTTATCTGAAAAAAGAGAATCTTCAAGTAACCGGTGCATTTAAAATCAGAGGCGCGTACAACAAAATAGCAACGCTCAGTGATGCGCAAAAAGAGTGCGGCGTTATAGCGGCAAGTGCCGGCAATCACGCGCAGGGGGTTGCACTTTCTGCTTCCATGTTTGGCATTAAAGCAGTTATTGTAATGCCTGAATCAACACCGCTTACAAAGATAAACGGCGTAAAAAATTACGGTGCAGAGGTTATTTTGCATGGAACAAACTACGATGAAGCGTATGCTTACGCGCTTGAACATGGCAAGAAAAACTCTCTGACTTTTATTCATCCTTTTGAAGATGAAGAGGTTATTGCAGGTCAGGGAACCCTAGCCCTTGATATTTTAGATAAGTGTCAGGATTTGGATGCTGTGGTTATACCTGTTGGCGGTGGCGGGCTTATATCGGGCATGGCCGCTGCCATCAAGAGCGTAAATCCCAATATAGAAGTTATCGGGGTAAGCGCGAAAGGTGCGCCGGCGCTCAAAAATTCTTACGAGTTGAAAACTGCCGTAGACTCGCTTAGTGTGAGAACAATCGCGGACGGGATTGCGGTTCGTGACACCTCGCCGATTACTCTTGGTTATATGCTGGAGAGCGTCGATAGATTTATAAGCGTAGACGATGAGGAGATAGCAAGCGCGATTCTCTTCTTGCTTGAGAAGCAAAAGCTTGTTGTGGAGGGCGCTGGAGCCGTAGGTGTTGCCGCACTTTTGCATGGTAAACTAGAGCATTTAAGGGGTAAAAAAGTAGCACTAGTGCTCAGCGGCGGAAACATGGACGTAACACTGCTCTCAGTCATCATTGAGAAGGGTCTCTTAAAATCAGGCAGAAAAATGAAGTTGACGGTCACTTTGGTTGACAAACCTGGTTCATTGATGCGTTTTACGCAGATACTTCAAGAGCTTAACGCGAACATAGTGCATATTGCATACGACAGAACCTCCATCTCGCTTGATTACGGCGATGCAAATGTAACGGTTCATGTTGAGACAAAGGGAGAAGAGCACCAAAGTATGATATATAAAGTGCTAAAAGAAGAAAATTATATAAGAGATTAAGCCTAGAATGAAACCCATAAAAAAAAGTAGTTTTAGCGAAGCGATAATATATACACAGATCTTGGATGCTAAAACGCTTTTGGCGGTTGATGCGCGTACGACTATAAGGTATTTGGATATAGAGAGTTTAAGTCTTATGGATGAACTGAAAGTTGATGTTGTGCATACAAGACAGGGCTCAAAGGTAGTTTCGTTTAGTCCTGATGGAGAATATTTTGCTTTAATTGACAAAGAGTATAAAAAATCTATGCTCTTTGAAACAAAAGGAAAAAAACTTCTTACTACGATGGATAGACATCAGGGCGAGGTCTCATGTGTCGCAATCGATCCGAATGGAAAATATATGTTTTCATGCGGTGATGACGGCATAATATACGGTATAGATATAAAGAGTACCCAGCTTGCTTTTACGCTTCCGCCACATAAAGATTTTGTAACCGACATAGCTTTTACAGAGGACGCTAAGTGGGTGGCAACTTCCGGTTATGATAAAAACATCTCCCTGTACAACTTGGCTATGATGACTCCGCAAGGCAAGTTAAAAGCCCACTCATCTGCAGTTATAAAGCTTCATTTTCTAGGGGATGGAAGGCTTTTTAGTCTCGATAAAAAGAGCGGCGCAATAGTCTGGGATGCAAAGAGCGCAAAAGTTATTGCAAGGTTAAAAGGCATACATGACGAGGTTATATCTCTCTGCGAGGCAAGCAAGAGTAGATTTCTTTTTTTAGGTACAAAACTCGGATATATTCTTGTATATGATTTAGAAAATTATGAACAGATCTCAAAAAAGTATATAAAACTCTCCGATGCTATTACCTCTTTAAACTTTAATGAGAAGAGAGAAGAGCTGATTGTAGCAAGTGCAAACGGCGAGCTTCTTATTTACAATATTTTTGAGCAAGAGGGGCATTTGCGAGAACTGTTTGAGCAAAAAAAGTATGCCAATCTCTCAAGCTGCATAAAAGAGAATCCGCTTTTGGTATATACAAAACCATACAAAACATTTGAAATACTTTGGGAGAAAACAATCCAAAGAGCAAAACTGCTTTTAGAAAACTGCGAAAAAGTCAAGGCAGAGGGGCTGTTTAAAGATTTTTTGGTTATTGCATCTAAGAAACAGCAGATGCAAAAGCTTATGTCTGAGTACTCTGAGTATGAGAAGTTCCTCGCATATGTAAAAGCAAACAGACTATCTCTTGCATACGCTCTGGTAAATCTTCATCCACTTTACAAAGAGACGAAGGTTTATAAGTCGATGGAGGCTGAGTGGGAGAAGGATTTTGCTCTTTCAAAAAAGTATATGCTTGATCAGAAATTGAGCCACAAAGTTCAGGAGATATTGGCTCCGTACAGAGGAATAAGTGAAAAAACGCTTCTGATTCAAGAACTTACACAAAATATCAACGCGTACAAAAGATTTAAAGAAGCAATAACGCAAAGAAAATTTAAACTTGCTTTTGAAATTGTAAAGCAGGCAGAGGTTTTAAAAGAGTATCCGGAATATAGGGCCCTTGTAAACTACTCAGACAATCTCTATATAAAAGCACAGGTAATGCTTGGAAACGGTGATGCAAACTCAGCTCTTAAAATTTTTCGTGTTTTGCTTGACTTTGATGACTTTAGAGATGAAGCGAAGGAAAGTATAGAAAAAATTGAGGCAGAGAGAAAGTTTTTCACTGCTCTAAAAGAGGGAGACAGCACTCTTGCGTATACTATTATGGATGAGTTTGAGGAGCTAAAAGAGAGCAATAATGGAAAAATGCTCCAGACACAGTGGGAAGAAGATTTTGAAAAAGCCAGTGATATTGCTCTTTATGCGGACATAGAGGGAGCAAAGAGAATTTTGGCAAAGTATATGAATATAAAATCAAAAAGCCAAGAGATAGCAGATGTTTTTTCAAAGGCCCATATTGTTCAACTCTACAGAGCTCTTGATGAAGAGAGAGACCAAAAAAGTATAGAAAACGGGATAAAAAATTACATGCTATATTACGGCTTAACTAAGCGCATAGAGGGCTATTTTGAGGATTTTAAAGGAAAGTTTCCACAGAGCAAGATGAATCTAAACTCTCAAAAACAAGGTTCTATTCAGAACTGGAGACCCTCTATGATAGTTAATTCAATCTTGTGAATAAAACAACAATATTATAAATAGTTATAAGGAAGCTTATAATAAAAAGTGTTACGATTTGAACAAGTTGAATAAGTTTTTTTAATTTATTGGCTAAAGGGGACAAAAAGACTCTTTAACTTGTTATGATTTTATCACATTTGTATTTTTAATCATCTTCATACCATGATTGATTATATAAGTGCAAATTTTATGACAAAGGAGTTTGCCTATGAAAAAAGTTGTTTCTATGATTTTTGTGATGATGAGTATGGCTATTGCCCTAAGTGCAACTCAAACTGCCAGTGATGACAAGTCTGTTATCAGAGGTGAGCAACCTCACCCTGATAAAGGCATCTTGTACTAGCAAGATTTGCATATGCACCGACTCTTTAAGTTGATCGTAGGAGAGAAACTTTTAGAGTCAGAGCATTAAACATGATTTTTCCTAAAACTTAACGGCAGCAATTAGACGGATAGCGTCAACTTTTTTGTCTGTTGCTGCATCAATATCTTGATGGACATATATTCCCGTTAAATTTACATACTTGCCCACTTTTGCAGATGCAATGAGGTCAAATTCCGTTCCTTCGCTTGAAGTCTGATCTATATTTTGTAGTGAAGCCGTAAGTTTTAAAGCATCAAACTGGTAACTTCCTGCAGCTCTTACAGCATCTGTGTTACGTGTTCCAACAAAAGCACCGTCTTGAAAAACCGACTGCGTATAAACTTTAGACTTGTCGCCTGTTGCGGCATTTGCGATTGTCGCCGTACCTGCTTCGCCCTTTGAGGTTGTAGAACAAGAAACATCTGCACTGAATTTTCCGGCACTATATCCGATTTTTGCAGCTGTAACCATAGCATCATCAACACTTGAATTTGTTAAATTTATCCCCGCATTTTGAATTCCGAAAAAAAGTCCTGATTTTTTGTATTCTGCATCTGCCCAGTATGCGGTAAATAAAGAGTTTACGTTGTAGTACCATAGACTTACCGCTAAGTTATCAACAGGAGGCTTTATTATTGCGCCGAATGCGTATGCTCTTTTATCACCGTCTGTCATTGTGTCTGTTGTGGAGTTATAAGTGCTACCAAAACCGTAGAACTCGCCATTATGCATTGTAGTACTAGGAAAACCTGTAGCTGTAGCGTTTCCGGCACTTGAACCACCGTTGTGCTGATGAACATATCCAGCGACAAGTGTTGTATATGGAATATCGCTGTTCATAACCACTGCAGCATCAAATGTATTATATGAAGCATTCCATCTCTCTGTAAAGAGTAGTGGTGTATTAAGCGCTTGACGACCTACAATTACAGATGTATTTGATATTTTATAATCAAGATTTGCTTCGCTTACCCAGATTTGTGTTCTGTAGTAACCGTTGTCACTTTCCCATCCTGCACCGGCAGATGAGATATCTTTTACAAAACTCTGCTCAAGTCCAAGGCTGTCAACTCCTATAACGCTTGCTTTCCCCTTTAAGCCTTCGTATAGATCAGCACTTACTCCCAATTCAACAGCAGCAACCCCAACGCTTGTTTTTTGTTGGAACATATCATTGTTTGCAGCATCTTCTACAGCAGTTGTCTGGTACCAGTATTTTGCTCCCCCTGTTACTTTTACATTCTCCACAGCGTATGCAGACGTCGCTAACAGTAACGCTAGAAACGGAGCTGTCGTTTTTGATATTCTCATTTCAAATCCTTGTCATAATTTAGATATTAAAATTATAAAAGCATAGTGTCAATTTTTATTTGACAAAGTCTTTACAATATCTTTACATTTTTGTTTTAAGATGTTAATTTTGTTATTATTTTATCACAAAATTAAAATAGAGCAACAAAATACTGAGTGATTTTTTTATGTTATACATTTAAACTCTGATATAGCTCATTTTATATATAATTGGCGAATTTTTTAATACAGGAGACTTTTATGCAGATAAGCGGCGCGCAGATGGTCATTGAAGCTTTAATTGCAGAGGGCGTGGATACAGTTTTTGGCTATCCCGGCGGAGCAATTATGAATATCTATGATGAGATTTATAAGCAAGATAAATTTGAACATATTTTGACTAGACATGAGCAAGCTGCTGTCCATGCTGCAGAAGGGTATTCAAAAGCCAGCGGAAAAGTCGGTGTTGCAATGATTACAAGCGGTCCCGGTTTTACAAATGCAGTAACAGGACTTGCTGATGCATATATGGATTCTATTCCAATAGTAGTAATAAGCGGTCAGGTTCCTATGAGTCTTATCGGTACTGATGCATTCCAGGAGATTGACGCTGTTGGAATAAGCCGCTCATGCACAAAGCATAACTATTTAGTAACTGATGCAACAGAGCTTCCGCGTATACTTAAAGAGGCTTTCTATATCGCTTCTAGTGGTCGTCCTGGTCCTGTTCATGTCGATATTCCAAAGGATGTAACCGCTCAGATAGCAAACTTCGACTACTCGATTGAGCTGGATTTAGAGACTTACAAGCCTCATACAAAGGGAAACCCTCGTCAGATTAAAAAGGCTATGGAGGCGATTGCAAAAGCAAAAAGACCTCTCTTTTATCTAGGCGGAGGTATTATAAACTCGAATGCGGCTTATGAGGTAAGAGATTTGGTTCATGCAACCGGAATTCCTGCCGTTGAGACATTTATGGCAAGAGGCACTCTTAGCCATGATGATGAGTACTTAATCTCAATGCTTGGCATGCATGGCTCATATGCTGCAAATATGGCTATGAGCGAGACCGATTTAGTTATAGGTTTGGGTGCTAGATTTGATGACCGTGTAACGGGAAAACTCTCCGAGTTTGCTAAAAATGCAGGTGTTATTCACGTTGATATCGACCCTGCGAGTATCTCAAAACTTGTAAATGCAGACTACCCGATAGTAGGTGATGTTAAAAATGTTGTTGAGGAGATGTTAAGACTCTCTAGCAATATCAATCCTATTAAGTACGCATCGTGGAGAGATACGATTAAAAACTTTGATACGCTGCATCCTCTGACTTATCATGAAGACACGGACAGGTTGAAGCCGCAATGGGTTATACAAAGAGTAGGCGAACTTTTGGGCGATGATGCAAACATATCAACTGATGTTGGACAGCATCAGATGTGGACTGCACAGTTTTATCCTTTTACGCGCCCTCGTCAATGGATAAGCTCGGGTGGACTTGGAACAATGGGCTTTGGTTTTCCTGCTGCCATGGGTGTAAAAGCAGCATCTCCGGATAAGATAAGCATAAATATTACGGGAGATGGTTCAATTCTTATGAATTGTCAGGAGCTTATGACGGCTGTTGAGAAAAAGCTGCCAGTTATCAACATCATACTAAACAACAACTATCTTGGAATGGTTCGTCAGTGGCAGACGCTGTTTTATGATAAGAGACACAGCGAGACTGACTTGAGTGTTCAGCCTGATTTCGTAAAGCTTGCAGAGGCATTCGGCGGAATAGGGTATAGAGTTACGACTAAAGATGAGTTTGACGCTGCACTTAAAGATGCTATCGAGAAAAATATAGTTACTTTTATAGATGTTGTGGTTGAGAGACTTGAGAATGTTATGCCAATGGTGCCATCAGGTGGCTCACTCTTCAACATGATGCTATTAGAGAAAAAGGAGAAAAAATAATGGAGAAAAGTGAAAGAAGAGTTATCTCTGTTATTGTTGTAAATGAAGCAAGTGTATTGTCTCGTATTACAGACCTTTTCTCGGGACGCGGATATAACATTACGTCGCTAACTGTAGCTCCAATTCCGGAGAGCAAATACTCTCGTTTGACTATCGTTACATCAGGCTCGGTTAGAGTTATAGAGCAGATTACAAAGCAGCTTCATAAACTTATACCTGTTTTAAAAGTTTATGAACACGCTGACTTGGTTGAAAAAGAGATGGCACTCATTAAATTTCCTGCATCTGAAAATATTACCGATATTGCAACTCTTTGTAGTGCATATAATGGAAAGATTGTTAATGTTGGAGATAACGTTATTATAGCAATGGTAGCAGATGAGCCAAAAAGGGTTGATAACTTCTTGAAAATTATCAACAAATACAACCCAAAAGAGATTGTAAGAAGCGGTGCCGTAGCACTAGAGAGATAGGTTAAGTGTTTTTTAGTGATGTTGCTTCACATCTAAAACTTGAGTTTATCGGAAGAGATGTAGAGATAGATTCCATGAATGAGTTATCTCTCTCTTCGCCCCTTCAACTGGCATTTGCTGTTCATAAAAAATATGCAAACGAGTTAAACTCCTCCAAAGCAAAAGCCTTCTTAATAACAAATTCATTAATAGAGTATCTTCCTCTTGACTCTTCTTATATTGTTTGCGAGGATGTCTCTATCTCTATGGCAGAGGCTACTAAACTTTTTCATAAAAAACCTATTGAGCTACAGCTTAGCGATGCGGTTATAGGCGAAGAGTGTTATATAGACTCTCTGGCTAGGATTGAGAAGGGTGCAGTAGTCGGCTCAAATGTCACTGTAATGGCAGGCGCTTATATAGGTACAAATGTTACAATCGGAGACAATACCCTTATATATCCAAATGTTACCATCTATAGAGACTGTGTTGTTGGAAGCAACTGCATTATCCATGCAGGAACGGTCATAGGGGCTGACGGATTTGGTTTTTCTCATACAAAAACAGGCGAACATATAAAGATATATCAAAACGGAAATGTTATAATAGAAGATGATGTAGAGATTGGCGCAAATTGCGCGATAGACAGAGCCGTTTTTAACTCTACAATCATCAGACGCGGAGTAAAGCTTGATAATTTTATCCATATCGCGCATAACTGTGACATCGGGGAGCACTCTCTTTTTGTGGCACAGACGGGGGTCGGCGGCTCTACGAAGCTTGGAAGAAATTGCGTTGTAAGCGGGCAGAGTGCTTTTAGTGATCATCTC
>NZ_JAVVFL010000054.1:0-10884 GCF_032250635.1 Sulfurimonas sp. | reverse complement strand
ACAGCGAAGTGTTTACGATAGATATGGCAAAGAGGGGCTTCAAGGCATGGGCGGCGGAAGAGGTCGTTCTTCTGGAGGGTTTGATGATTTAGGTTCAATCTTTGAAGAGATGTTTAACGGTTTTGGGGGCTCGTCGCGCCGTCGCCAAAATCCAGCAGATACGGAGAAGTATCCGCTTGATATGAACGTCGATATGACCATCAGTTTCAACGAAGCGGTATTTGGTTGCGAAAAAGATATAGAGTTTAAGTACAAAAACTCATGCAACAGCTGTAAGGGTACGGGTGCAAAAGACGGCAAACTCTCCACATGTCATCAATGTAGAGGGCAAGGTCAAATCTTTATAAAACAGGGTTTTATGACATTTTCTCAAACCTGTCCTGTGTGTCATGGAAGCGGTTCTGCACCCTCAGCGCATTGCGGTAGCTGTGATGGCAAAGGGTATCATGAGGAAAAAGGCAATGTAACCATTAAAATCCCAAAAGGGATTGACAGCGGTAACCGCCTCAGAGTCTCAGGAAAAGGAAATATCGGCAAACGCGGTACAAGAGGCGATTTGTATGTCACTTTTAACGTAAGACCCGACAAGCACTTTCAAAGAGACGCAAATGACGTCTACATCGCAATTCCTGTATTTTTTACTCAGGCTGTTGCGGGAGAGAGCCTCACTATTCCTTCACTAACGGGAGAACTTGAGTTAAAGCTTGATATCGGCACAAAAGATAAGCAGCAGTTTGTTTTTAGAGGCGAAGGTATCGAGGATGTTCACGGTCACGGTAAGGGAGATCTCATCGCACAGGTAAACATCACCTACCCTAAAAAACTGACTGACGAACAGCGCGAACTCCTTAGCAAACTTCAAGAGTCTTTCGGCATAGAGTCAAAACCGCACGAGAGCGTTTTGGACTCTGCCATCGAGAAGATGAAAAACTGGTTTAAATAGGGAATCCTCCTGTTTAAATCAAAATGTAAGCACCTGCTTACTACCTACAACCCAATCTGATAGAACCTGCATTGTTGAGGATATTTTCTCATCAAAGTATGGTTCGTTTTTAAAGATACCGCATCTTGCGTTACATGTTCCGCAAGCTTGCAGTGCAACTCCATCTGCATAAAGCTTTTTTAGCATTAAAACCAAATCATGGTCATAACTATCAGGCTTTTGCGTTTTGTCTCTTGCTAAATCAACCGCATCATTCATCAAAAAAATGTTTACTTCTTCTGCATTTTTATGTAGTGTTGAAGCGAGACGCAGGGCATTCCACGTAACATCGCTTCCATCGTAAGGCTCATGGTTCAGAATAATCGTTATCATTTTTTATCTCCTATTTTGCTATTTTAAAAACGCCCAATCCAGTTTTTACGCTATAACCAGCTTTTGCCCAATCTTGAATCCCGCCTTTGAGATTTTTGGCATTTTTGTAGCCCATCTTCTTTAATGTTTGAGCCGCAAGCGCACCACGACCGCCATTTCTGCAGTAAGTAACAACAGGAGTCTCTTTGTCTTTGATTTTATCCTCTATCTCCCACTCTAAATTACCGCGGGTAATTGAAATTGTATTTACTGATGCAAAGTCACTAAAGAGGTATCCTTCTGCCCTTTGTTCAGTCTCTCTTACGTCAAGAATAATGACCTCTTCATCCTCTATCATCTCTTTTAGTTGCTCAGGGGTCACTTCACCCGCCTCTTTTTTTGCCTCATTGATAAGCAGCATTTTTCCACTCTCTTGAGCGTACAAACCGCTAGAGAGCAGTAGCATTAACAATAACGTTGCATGAAACATCTTTCCTGATACTTTTTTCATAATCTTTTCCTTCAAGTATTTGCTTATTTAGGCATTTAACTAAATACCTTTTGGTATGATATAATTATCTAAATAATTTGTCAAGGAAAATAGATGCTCGATATGCAACAAAAAATCAAGATTTTCAAGGCCCTGGGTAATGAGACCCGTTTTCTAATCTTTAAAAATATTTTTACCGGCGGCTATGTCTGCTCTATTGACAAGAAGAATCCTAAAGTAAAAGTAAATCCGCATGCTACCTGCGTATCGACGATTGCCGAGCACTTTGAGTACTCACTGCCTACAATATCCAAACATCTGCAACTGCTCCGTGAAGCAGGCATCATAAAAATGCAAAAAAAGGCAAATAAAATATATATTGAGCCTAATATTGAAACGATAAGAGAGCTTGGGGGATGCTTTACAAACCTAGTTGAAAACTTCGAGAACAACAGAGAACTCTTTTTTGATGACGTTGTTTTAAAGTAAGCTTTGTGATAAACTTTTATATTTCAACAAAAGAGCAATTTTAATGAATAAAGATCATCTCAAAAAGAAACTATCCGGGCTTGCACTCTCCATGTTTAGAAAAGATTTTTTCGGCATATATCATGGTTCTATCTCTGCAAAAACTGAATCAAACCGCTTTGTAATCAATACTAAAGAAGCCATATTTGACGCGCTTGATGAGAGTTCACTTATAGAGCTTTATTATAAAAAAGATTACAGATGGAACCAAGCGAGTATTGACTCAAATATTCATCACAGCATCTACTCCCAAATATCCGACGCTAAATTTATCTGTTTTAGCATGCCCCCTTTTACAACGGCATATTCGCTAGACCACAATATCATTACCCCAAAAGATTATTTCGGATATAAAGAGTTGGGTTCCATTGAGATAGTTGACCCTAGGAGCTTTGATGACTGGTATGAGAGAGCAAGCAGTGAAATTGCCTACTATTTTCAGAGTAAAAAAACAGACATCATGGTTATTAGAGGTTATGGAGTCTATACTTTTAACAGAGATGTTCATGAGATGGCAAAAAAAATTGCCATTTTAGAGAAGAGCTGTAGACTTCTTCTGCTGGATAACACGAAAAACGACTCTGCTTTTGATTAAACTTCTATTTAAGAAGACTCTTTATAGCTGAGTAAGCGGTGTCCATCATCTTGTCGCACTCATCTTTTGTGATAACATAAGGCGGCATAAAGTAGACTACATGCCCAAGCGGGCGTAGCAAAACACCGTTATCAAGCCCGTATTGATATACTCTAAGCCCTATTCTCTCCTCAGGTTTGTACCCTTTTAACTCCACTGCGCAGATCATGCCGGTCTGTCTGATGGAAGCCACATTTTCAAGCTCTTGAAACTTCGAGAGTTTTTGGGACATATACTCAGCTGTTTTTCTATTTTCCTCTATAACGTTATCTCTCTCAAAAATATCAAGCGTCGCATTTGCAGCAGCGCATGCAAGGGCATTTCCGGTATAACTGTGGGAGTGCAAGAATGCTTTATGTTCGTTATAGTCACAATAAAATTTGGCATATATCTCATCTGTTGTTAGTACAACCGAGAGTGGCAGATAGCCGCCTGTCAACCCTTTTGACAAAACTATAAAATCAGGTGTTATGTTAGCGCTCTCGCACGCAAACATCTCTCCCGTTCTTCCAAAACCAACCATTACTTCATCGGCTATCATGTGAATGTCGTAACTGTTACAAATGTCACGCACCAAAACTAAAAACTCTTTATGGTACATGTGCATGTATCCTGCACCCTGAACAAGCGGCTCAAGTATAATAGCGCTTATCTCATCCGCCCTCTCTTCACACAGCTCTCCAAACGCCAAAGCTGCCTCTCTAGCCGACTCTATACTCATATCTTTTGGAACAGGTGTCTGAACGGTTCGGATAAGAAGCGGCTCGTAAGTATCTTTGTAAAGTTTCACATCGCCCACGCTAAGCGCACCTATTGTCTCGCCGTGGTATGAGTTACTCAGAGAGACAAAAAGTTTTCTATCTTTACCGCTATTTTTATGCGAATGAAAACTCATCTTTAGTGCGACTTCAACGGCACTTGAGCCGTTGTCGGCATAGAAGCATTTACTAAGTCCCTTTGGTGTTAGTTTTACCAATCTCTCAGAGAGTCTCACTACCTGTTCATGTGTAAATCCTGCCAAAATAACATGCTCTAAAGTATCTAGCTGCTCTTTGATTTTTTCGTTAATATAACTGTTAGTGTGCCCAAAAAGATTGACCCACCAGCTGCTAACGGCATCTATATAAGAGTTGCCCTCAAAATCTTCCAGGTATACTCCATGAGCCTTTTTTATGGGAATTAGTGGGAGTGTCTCATGGTCTTTCATCTGCGTACATGGATGCCACAAAACCTCCAAGTCTCTCTTTTTTAACTCTAAATTATTCATATACTATTTTTTTAACTCAACGGCTTCATACTCTGGAGTAAGCTCAAGATTCGTACATACCAAAAGTCCGTGAAGCCCCATCTCTGCTCCGCTTACATCAAAGAGCTCTTCGCCATCTTTGCCTAAAAAAATAAACTTCTCATATTGATGATTGTCCCTATCGATATATTTTGAGTAAACAACATAAAATGCCTCTTTAAATTCAGGCATCTTTGAGCAGGTATGAATATACTTCTCACACGCCTTGTCTATGCTCTTTATCTCTAACACATCCGATTGAATTGTATTTAGCAATACCTCTGGCAGTTTTGGCAGCTCTTCTTTAATGTTTGAATATTTTTCTATAGTGTTCATATACAAATCCTTTCTCAACTCTTTGTTGATAAATTTTACCACCTTTTAATTAACACTCATATTTAGTTACTATCACCTTAAGTTCTCTTTATCAAGGTTTAATACGAATTTACCTAAAATTACAAAAATATCATAAACAAGGCTTGAAACCGATGATCACATGGATGCAAAGACATAAAAAATATCTCATAATAACTATTTGGATTTCTACTATCGCTTTTGTCGGTGCCGGCTTTGTCGGATGGGGTCAATACAGCTATGGAGATAAAGCCGGAGCAATTGCAAAAGTAGGTAGTGTTGAGATAACAATGGGAGAGCTTCAAAAAAGTTATTCAAATCTTTACAATCAATACTCACAGATGTTCCAAGGAGAGTTTGATGAAGAAAAAGCAAAAAGTTTTGGTCTAAAATCACAGGCTCTTCAATATCTAACACAGCAAGCACTCGTCCTCAACCTGGCTAAATCTTATGATTTGCAAATCAGCGACACAGAACTTTTAGATGAGATCAAAAAGCAGGATTTTTTCCACAAAGATGGTGTTTTTGACAAAGAGATATATAAACAGGCTCTATTAAGAAATAACCTAAGCATCAAAGAGTATGAGGCTGACGTAAAAAAAGAGCTTCTTATCAAAAAAACATTGAAGCTTCTGCCTGTAGAGGTGCAGGAGAGTGAAAATAAAATCTTAAACACTGCAATGAATATCGCAGACAAGATAGAGTATAAACTCTTAGATGTAAGCCAAATAAATGTCGATACATCTGATGCTTCCCTAAAACCTTTTTGGGAGAAGATGAAAAACAGCTTTATGAGTGAGGTGAGTTATGATGTAAAGTTCATCAAACAGCCAAAACTCTCACTTGAATATGATGATGCTACAATCGCTCAGTACTATGATGAGAACAAACTGAGCTTCAAAGACAGCGAGGGGAAGATACTCTCTTTAGAAGATGCAAGAAGTATGGTTGTTAGTGAGCTTAATGCAAAAGAGACTAAAAAAGAGGCATTAAGAGGCTATATAGCGCATAAAAAGGGAGAAGTTAGCGAGCAAGAGATAAAAAATGCGACCATCTCTCTCTCAAACAACCCTTTTGGCAAAGACGCTATTGATGTAGTATCTGGTTTAACTCCTCTCTCACCATTTTCTAAACCTATAATGGTCGGTGATGACTATTTTACATTTGAACTTGTAAAAGTTAACCCATCACAACCAAAAAGCTATGAAGATGCCAAGAGTGAAGTTACTGCTATGTATGCAGATCAAGAGAGAAAAATAAGAGTCTCAGAGCTGGCAAAAAACTCATTTGCTACATTTAAAGGCAAAACGACCGATTTTATAACGGTTAATGATTATAACAAGCTAACAGATCTAAGCGAAAATGATGCGAACGAGTTCTTAAACACTCTTGTTACTAAAAACTCAAAGAGAGGCTATATTGCTCTTGAGAGCGGAAACGTTGTTATGTATAACATCTTGGAACAAAAGCTGCTTGAGAACGATAACAGCAATCAAAACGATGTTATCGCTAGATTGAAAAGTGCTATGTTTAACGAAGGGTTGATTAAAATCCTACAAAACAAGTACAAAACTGAGATATTTATCGAAGGACTATAAGTTGAGCAGAACTGTTTTAGCCATAGATATTGGTTCGACAAAAATATGTGCAATTATCGCAGAGATAGCTGACGATAACTCCATAGCTATAACAGGAGCGGGAACTTGCAAGGCACAAGGTCTCAAAAAGGGAAGCATAACAAATATAGAACTTGCTTCAAGATCTATAAGAACTGCTCTCAATGATGCAAAAAGAGTCTCGGGCAGCGAGGTAAAAACTGCCATAGTCTCCATTTCAGGCGCTTACACAAAAAGCTTGAACTCCAGCGGTATAGTAAATATTCAAAACAAAGAGGTTAGTTTTAAAGAGATAGAGCGTGTCATGCAGACATCTCTTTACAATGCCAATATTCCAAACGAATACGAAGTACTTCATGCTCTTCCTTACAACTTTAAAGCAGACGATCAAGACTATATAGAAGACCCTCTTGGGATGAATGCTTCAAGACTTGAGGTTGAGACGCACATCATCACAACACAAAAATCAAACCTAAACAACCTAAGAAAAGCTGTTCGCGGCGCTGGCGTTGAAGTTGAAAACATTGTCCTAACAGGGTATGCATCTTCAATAGCAACACTTAATGAAGATGAAAAAGAGCTTGGCGTTGCCGTTATTGATATGGGCGGAAACACAAGTAATATTACAATTCACGCAGGCAACTCCATCAGATATAACGATTTTTTAGGAGTCGGTTCTAACCATGTGACGAGTGATCTCTCCATGGCGCTGCACACTCCGCTCAATATTGCAGAGAGCGTAAAACTAAACTACGGCTCACTTCTAAATCCAAGCAGCGACCTAATAGAACTCCCGATTATTGGCGATGAAAATACAACACACGAAGTCTCTCTTGAAGTCGTGCATAATGTAATCTATGCAAGAGTTGAAGAGACTCTTATGATTTTAGCTCAGTTTATCGAAAATAGCGGGCTAAAAGATAAAATCGGAGCAGGCATAGTTCTTACAGGCGGATTCTCCCAAATGGAGGGGATGAGAGAGCTTGCCGTTGCAACATTCGGCTCTGTGCCTGTGCGTCTTGCAAAGCCAAAAGAGATGGATGGTCTTTTTGAGAACCTTCGCTCACCGGAGTACTCAAGCGCAATCGGTCTTGTTATGTATGCAGCATCTGCATACACTCAGTACGAAATAGACGTAAACAAAAGAGTTAGACACTCAAACGAAGTTCTTACGGGTCACAGCAGCATAAATCTAACCGAAGAGCCTGATATCTCAACACCACACCTCCAAGAGAGTCATAAAAAAGAGGGTATTGTTTCAATATCTATGAAAAAGAACAAAAAAGAGGACGAGGCTGGAGCCTTTAGTAAATTTTGGAACTGGGCAACACAGTTATTTTAAGGAGAGAATATGGAACCGTTTTTAATTGAAGAAGCATGTGGAATAAATGGAGCAAGGATTGTGGCTGTAGGCGTAGGCGGCGGCGGCGGTAACATGATAGGACACATGATCAAAGAGGGTGTTACCGGCATTGAGATGATTATGATAAACACAGACGCTCAAGCATTAAAAGAGACTGTCGGTGCAACAACAATCCAAATAGGCGTAAAGCTTACAAAGGGTCTTGGTGCAGGTATGAAACCTGAAATCGGCAAAGAGTCTGCGCTAGAGAACTACGATGAGATAAAAAAAGCTCTTGAGGGAGCTGACATAGTATTTATCTCGGCAGGTCTTGGCGGCGGAACCGGAACCGGAGCTGCTCCTGTAATTGCAAAGATTGCTAAAGAAGTAGATGCCCTAACCATCTCTATCGTCACGAAGCCTTTTATGTTTGAAGCCCCAAAAAGACTCAAACTTGCTAAAGCGGGACTTGAAGAGCTTAAAAAAGAGAGTGACTCTATCGTAGTTATTCCAAACGATAAGCTTCTCTCTATTATTGATAGGAAACTGGGAATTAAAGACAGTTTTAAAATAGTTGACAGCGTATTGGCTCAAGCTGTAAGCGGAACAGCAGGCGTCATTCTCTCTACAGGTTCAAACGACATCAACCTTGACTTTGCCGACTTAAAAACGGTTATGAGCCATAAAGGCATGGCGCTTATGGGTGTGGGCGAGCATGAGGGAGAAAATGCGGCTTATGAGGCTATTAAAGCGGCTATTGAGTCTCCTCTTCTTGATAATGTTTCAATAAACGGAGCGATGGGTGTTTTGGTTCATTTCCATATGCATCCTAACTTTCCTATGATAGAGACATCTGAAGCTATGATTGTAGTCCAAGAGAGTGCGCATGAAGATGCAGATGTTATCTTTGGAACTTCAACAGATGACTCTCTTCCTGAAAACTATGTAAAAATCACAATAATTGCAACAGGTTTTGAGAAAGATTTACATGCAGGTTCAAATAACGAGAACTTTGTAAATGAGGCTCCGACTCCTGTGACAAAAATCCGCCCAAGACTGGTTGTAGGCGGTGATCTAGACGGCAGTCACTTAGATATTCCCTCATATATGAGACAGCAACAAGATTAAAACTTTTTTAGTTTTTTTTGCAACGCTTAAGTAATTAAGTGTTGCTGTTGCGCACTATTTTTTACAAAAAAAGAGAAAAAATGAAATTTTTATTTACGACACTGTTTATAATGTTTTCTGCTTTTGCCTCAGAAATGCAGCTACAAAGCGGAGAACTTTCATCACAAAACATGAAAAAGCAAAACAGAGAGATTGCTAAATTAGCTGCCCAAGAGTTATCAAAGGCACTGCCCTCAACAATCGATAAATATACAAAACTCAGAAGCATCAAAGCAGACAACAGCACGCTTGTTTATATATTTGAAATTGATATCTCCCCAAAAAGTGATGAAAGTGTAAAAAAAGAGGATCATAGCAGAATGAAAGAGGCTGTAACTCTAGGTGTTTGCAGAAATTCTAAACGCTTTTTAGACGCAGATATTTCAATCCAGTATATATATAACAGTGCCCACAGCAAGGCAGAACTGTTTAAGTTCGATATAAACAAAGAGATATGTTTTAATACCCTGCAATGAATAAAAACATCTCCTCCAAGGAGCTTATCTCCTCTTTAGATTTTTTTTCATCTCTTGATAAAGAGCAAATAGAACTTTTATCATCTATCTCAGTCATACACAACTACTCTAAAGAGTATGTTGTATATTATGAGAAAAAACAGAACAACTCTCTTTTGTATCTTTTAAAAGGGTTGGCAAAAGCATATAAAATAGACAAACATAATAATGAAATATTTTTATACTATATATATGAAAACTCTCTAATAACTGAAATATCAAACATAAAACAAGGCACGCTTAACTCTTTTGCAAATGTAGCACTTCTAAAAGATTCTCAAATACTTCAAATAGATTACAAAAAATTTAAAGAAGAGTTTCTAGACAAAGGCTTTCTCTGTTCTGAGTTCATCAATGAAATTATTTTAAATTCCCAGCAACTGCAGTCACTCATAAATAGAGAGTTTATCTTTAACTCTACTGCAAAAGTCGCTATGATGCTATATGATGATTTGGATATATTCAACAATTTAAAAAGAGCAGAAATATCACTTATCCTTCATATACAGCCGGAGACACTCTCAAGAGTTTTGAATATACTAAAAAGAGACAATATCATAGATTCTAAAAATGGGAAGATAGTAGTTTTAGACAAAGAAGCTCTAATCTCTATCTATGAGGAGTAAAACTTGAAAAAAATTAAAATTGTAGGCGCACTAATATTTGTTCTATCAATTACGCTTGCAACTCTTTTTAGCTACACGTCAAAAAGCATTTCACAACATAATGATTTTATAAACACAATGAATGAACAAAAAGATTTTACTCAAGAGATATCAAAAAATATTTTTTATATCTCTAAAAATCCAAATAGCTCCACACAAACACTCGACGACTCCATAAGAAAATTTTTAGATGTTATGAATTACAGAGAACAAAATATTATAACAAATGAAAATATTGCGAAACTATGGAACGATTTTTATCTTAATGTACAAAATTTCAGAGATCAGTTCAAAAACAGATCCATCTACTCAAATATTTTATTTGAAAAAAGTGTAAAAGAGATCTATAACACCAACTTAAAACTTATTTTAGAATTTAACCATATCATTCAAAAAGAAAAAGAGAGTTTTGAAGAAAAACAGCAGTTCTACAAATATATTCAATATTTACTTTTTATTTTTTTAGTACTACTTCTTCTATACTTATTTACCGAGTTAAAAACAGTTATCGCTTTTGTACAAAAATTTCTATCTGCCTCAAAAGAGATTATTTCAAATGCATCAATCAAAGAACTAAAGCCTATTGAAATAGAGAATGCCGGTACGGATATAACGCAAGCAAAAGACAATTTTAATTCACTTGTAAAAAAAATAAACGACTCCATAGAGTACTCTGAAAATACTATAGAATACACCTACAAATCGTTAGAGGCTACAGAAAAACATATAGAGAATCTAGTAGAGTTAATATATGCTATGAACGAAAAAACAAGAGATAAAGAGTTAAGAAAAAAAGAGGATGCCGTAATACAATCTCTTGAAGAGTTGAGTTCAACAGCTATAAAGTTAAAAAATTTAAAAAAAGATTTAGACGCTCTCATTTTATATTCTAAACTTAAAAAATAAAATTAATTAAATAATTTGACCTTAATCAAATTATTACTACTCAAATTAAACTACCATTTTGTTATTAATGAAATTTAAGGAGAATATC
>NZ_JAVVFL010000265.1:0-1892 GCF_032250635.1 Sulfurimonas sp. | reverse complement strand
AAAAATGTTTTAGTAACGGGTTCAAGCAGAGGTATCGGAGCAGAGATTGCAAAAGTTTTAGCAACATACGGACTAAAGGTGTGGATTAACTACAGAAGCGGTGCGGCAGAGGCGGATGCTATAAAAGATGCCATAGAGGCGGCGGGCGGAAGCGCGGCAGTTATCGGTTTTGACGTAAGCAGTGAAGATGCGTTTGTAGATGCAATTAAAACTATAGTTGATTGCGATGGCGAACTCTCTTACCTTGTAAATAATGCCGGAATTACAAACGACAAGCTTGCCCTGAGAATGAAGAGCGAAGCTTTTATGTCGGTAATCAACGCAAATCTTCTCTCATGTTTTGTCGGGTGTCGTGAAGCGATGAAAGTTATGAGAAAGAAGAAGTTCGGCTCGGTTGTAAACATAGCTTCTATCGTGGGCGAAACTGGAAATGCTGGTCAGACAAATTACTCCGCAAGCAAGGGTGGCGTAATCGCAATGACAAAGAGTTTTGCACTTGAAGCTGCAACCAGCGGTATCCGTTACAACACTATCACTCCGGGCTTTATCGCAACAGAGATGACTGATGTTTTAAGCGATGAGATAAAAGAGAGTTTTACCTCTAAAATCCCGATGGGTCGTTTTGGAAATCCTGCTGAAATAGCAGAGGCAACAGCATTTTTACTCTCAGACCACTCAAGTTACATAACAGGCGAGACACTGAAGGTTAACGGCGGCATGAACATGGCGTAAGCCAAAAAAGGAACAAGTGATGAAAATAGCAGTGTCTGGGTGTTTGCTCGGCGAGAAAGTTAGATTTGACGGCGGGCATAAACATGACAGGTTTGTAACGGATGAGCTTGGTCGTTACGCCTCTTTTGTTCCATTTTGTCCAGAAGCTATAGCTTTTGGCACCCCAAGACCATCTGTAAAACTTGTAAACAGAGATGACAATATTGCTGTTATTTCAAACAAAGACGGCAGCGATTTGACGCAAAAACTTCTTGAGAAATCTTATGAGGAAGTTCATAGAATAGCAGACGAGAAGCTGGGCGGCATTATATTTAAATCCCGCTCTCCAAGTTGCGGTCTTGGAAGCACTGTGGCTTATCTTGAGAACGGCTTTGCAGGCTCAAAAACCGATGGCGTTTTTGCGAGCGTTTGTAGAGAAAAATTTCCTCTTTTGCCGATGGAAGAGGAGGGGAGGCTTCAAGATGCGTGGCTGAGAGAAAACTTTGTGATGCAGCTTTTTGCGTATGATGCGATAGAGAAGTTAAAAGAGAGCAAACCGACCATGAAAATATTGGTTGATTTTCACACAAAAAACAAGTTTTTGCTTCAGGCAAAAGATGAGAAGCTCTACAGAGTGCTTGGCAATATTGTAGGCAATCATGAAAACCTCCCTTTTGATACGCTCTTTGCGAACTATGAGCATAATTTTAAAGTTGCAATCGCTCAAAAAAGCTCCATAAAAAGAAACAGAAATGTACTTGAACATATGACAGGTTTTTTTAAAAACGAACTTAGCAGTGATGAAAAAGAGATTCTTCATGAACAGATAGAGGAGTATGCAAAAAAGATAGTTCCCATCATCGTTCCTCTTAGCACTATAAAACTCTATGCAAAAAAGCATAAAATTGCCTATCTATTGGGGCAGGCATTTTTAGAGCCTTACCCAAAAGAGCTCGCACTTCGTTCAAGCCTTTTAAGCTCAAAATAAAGTGCAAATATAGAGAGGATTATTCAACTCTCAATATTGTCCACAAAGAAGCAAAAGCAAGAGCGTTGAACTACTATAAAAAAATTTGCACTAAAATCAAAAGGCTTTAAAAAGCCCTATTTTTTATCTTTAGATACCTAGTTTATTTAAGATAAATATGATACAATTACGAAATTTTAAACATAAAACATAG
>NZ_JAVVFL010000053.1:0-10932 GCF_032250635.1 Sulfurimonas sp. | reverse complement strand
GTGATGAGATTGTAAGAATTGCTCATCAAGCGTTTAAGATTGCCATGACAAGAAGCAAGAGAGTCTGTTCAATCGATAAAGCGAATGTTTTAGACGTTTCGCAGCTTTGGAGAGACGTGGTTACCGAGGTCTCAAAAGAGTACCCTGAAATTGAGCTCTCTCACATGTATGTAGATAATGCTGCGATGCAGCTTATCCGCGACCCTAAGCAGTTTGACGTAATGCTTACCGGAAATATTTTTGGCGATATATTAAGCGATGAAGCAAGTATGCTCTCAGGTTCAATAGGACTTCTTCCTTCAGCTTCAGTCGGGGCAAAAATCGGCGTATATGAGCCTATACACGGCTCTGCTCCAGATATAGCGGGGCAGGGAATCGCAAACCCGATCGCAACTATCGCATCTGCTTCTATGATGCTTCGTTATGCTTTGGGTGAAAATGAGGCGGCCAACAAGATAGATGCCGCTATAAAGAGAGCTCTAAAAGAGGGGTACAGAACAAAAGATTTGGCTCAATTCGATGCTAAAGAGGTCTGTTCTACTAGCGAAATGGGCTCTATTATTGCTAATTACGCGGCAAAATGAAAACATTAACTTTAGCAAATATCTATGAACTTCAAGGGCTAAAAGAAGAGGCTCTTGAGATATACAAAGAGGTTCTTAAAAAAGAGCCCTCAAATAGTGATGCTAAAATTGCAATACGAAGACTCTCGGGCATGAGAAAGAAGTTTTTAAACGTAAACACTCAAATGAAAGAGTATTTTATAAAGATGGAAGAAGATGTTGAGTTTAACGAATTTGAAAGGTGGTTACTAAAGCTATGGAACTAAAAGATGTAATTCTCTCGACATTGGCAGAGATGGAGAATCAAAAGCCTGAAAAAAATATAACAAATAGCCTGAAACCTATCAAAGAAGCTAAAGATATAACACAAAAAGAGCAAGATAAAGAGCCAGAGCAAGAAGTTGAAAACGAAGATGAATTCGCTTGTGAGGATGGACAGAGTGTAAATAGTGAGCTGCTATTTTTGAAGTCCATGAGAGAGAGACTCCTTGTGCTTTTTGAAGGCTTTCAGGCTCCAAATAACACAAATATAGAGGCTAAAATAGATATGACACTTAATTTTTTAGAGTATCTCCTTGTTACAATCGACTCAAGAGCTGAAGAGATCGAGAGAGGAAAGCGCAGATGAGCCAATACAGAGTCCTCATAGATGCAAATGACGAAAAAGGGTTGGTTTATAAAATATCGAGTGTCTTTTATCAAAACAATTTGAATATTCTCTCAAATAATGAATTTGTAGACAAAGAAAATAATAAATTTTTTATGCGCAGCGTGGTTGATGGCGATATCGTTATGGATAAGCTCTATCAATCCCTGTGCGATGTTTTACCGCAAAATGCAAACGTAGAAGTGATTGCTCCCAAAAATAAAAATATAGTGATTATGGCAACAAAAGAGATGCATGCCCTCGGTGATATTTTAATAAGACATGAAGCAGGGGAGCTGGAAGCAAATATTTTGTGCGTTATATCAAACTACAATGATTTAGAGTCTCTTGTTAGCAAGTTTAATGTTCCATTTATCTGCATTTCCCATGACGGCTTAAACAGAGAGGAGCACGAAGATAAGATACTTGAGTGTTTAACGCAATTTGAAGAGATAGACCATATAGTTTTAGCGAAGTATATGAGAATTTTAACATCTAAATTTGTAGAGGTTTATGAAAATAGAATTATAAACATTCATCACTCCTTTTTGCCCGCTTTTATCGGTGCGAATCCTTACAAACAAGCTTATGAGAGAGGCGTTAAAATTATAGGTGCAACCTCGCACTTTGTTAACAACGACCTTGATGAGGGTCCTATTATCGCTCAAGAGGTTATCCATGTAGACCACGCTTACGGCTGGAGAGACATGCAGCGCTTGGGTAAAGATGTGGAGAAAGTAGTTTTGTCAAAAGCCTTAAAGCTGGCACTTGAAGATAGAATCTTTGTATATGCAAATAAAACCGTTATTTTTCAGGGATAGTGTTGTTTAACATTGTTCTTGTAAACCCGCAAATACCCAACAATACTGGTGCCATAGGTCGTCTGTGTGTAAATGCAGGGGCATCTTTGCATATAATAAAACCTATCGCATTTGATATAGATGAAAAAGCCGTAAGACGTGCAGGACTTGACTATTGGCATAAGCTGGATCTGCATGTCTGGGAAAGTATAGAGGATTTTTTTCAAAATAACGAAATAAAGAACAATGCCTATTTTGCCACCACAAAAACAGATAAACCATACTTTGAAGCGCTATTTAAAGATGGTGACTATATATTTTTTGGAAGCGAAACGGCAGGAATACCAGAAGATATTTTAAACGCTTATAAAGAGCAAAACATAACGATACCTATGACCAAAGAGGGCAGGAGCCTAAATTTGGCGATAAGTACGGGAATAGTACTCTACGAAGCAATAAGACAAAACTACACAACTTTCAAGGAGAACACGTGAAAGAGTTTATGGATATAGTTATGGCTATTCTCTTCATACTATTTATGGTTTTTATCTTTGGCGGTTACCATAAAAACAAATCCAAACAGAGAGAAGCCGACGAAAAAAGGCAAAAAGAGAAAGAAGAGAGTCTCTAGAAAATTTTCTCAGCCCATCTCTCTAGCTTTTCTTCAAATTTTTCAAATAAGCTTTGTACATTTTTTACTACGATTGTCATACTAAATCCTTTTGATTTTTACAAATAGTACACATTATTTTATTTTTATCTAAAAAATATTGCATTTTGTCATATAATCTTTGACTAAATTGCAAAAATCAAATATAATGTTTAAATATTTGGCAAAAAGGAAAGAACATGAAAAATTTTCTTGAGATTGTAGAAGAGATTAAAAGCATATTCTATACAGAGTTTAACGGTAGAAAAATATATGATAAAGATGTAGCAGATATACTTGGAATCTCTCAAATGAATTTTGCGACGATGAAAAAAAGAAATAAAATCCCATTTGGTGAGCTTTTAGATTTTTGTGCAACTAAGTCTATATCTATCAACTGGCTGCTTTATGGACAATCGCCTGAGAGCCTGGTAGAGGCGACAAATAGATTTTTTATGGTCAAGTACTTTGGCGGCGTTAACGCATCTGCAGGCGGTGGAGCAGATACGGAGGAGGAAGAGGCTCAGGGCATAGAGATTCCTCCGGAATTTGTTGTGATGCTTGGAGGAGAGAGGGAGCTGAAGCACATTGAGGCAATAAACGTCTCAGGAGACTCTATGGAGCCGACTTTCAGCTATAACGACATAGTGTTTATAAACAGAAGCAAGACAGATCTTCAAAGAGGTGGTATTTTTACAATAAGAACCGATGGCGGGCTGTTTATAAAGAGAATCCAGAAGAGAATTGACGGGAAAATAGATATAATATCCGACAACCAAGTCTACTCGACACAGACCCTTGATCCATCGGAGATAGAGGTGATTGGAAGAGTTGTAAGCAGATTTGGAAGCGTTGATTAAAAAGGTTTTGTTTTGAGATATATTTTTTTACTTTTATCTATAATTATATTTGTAGGTTGTGCACCAAAAGAGCTTGTATCAAAAAGCGGTACTATCGCAAAAGATGTTGCAGTTGAAGAAGTTGAAGAAAATATTGCATATTCGCAAGAGTTAAAAAAAGATGTAAATAAGATAGAGATTAAAGATGTGCAGATATATGATCTGCTTAATATACCTCAAGATGTAAGCTACTATGTGGAGAGTATAGATAACAACAAAACCCTTCATGAGATTCAAAAAGAGTATGAGAAAAACTATTTTAGTATATGGAATATAGAGAAGCCGCAGGAGGATCTGAAATCTGTAATGTGGCCTTTTGCGTCATTTAGATTTAATAAAAGTTATGGTGAGAATCTGCAGCCTATAGAGGAGAGTTTTTTTCAAAATATGCTTGAAGATGCAAACTTTAAAGCATACGGCACGGTTAATAAAAAAGCTGTGGTGCTAAAACATAGTAATATGAGAGCTTTCCCAACCATAAGACCGCTTTTAAAAGACCCAAGCTTAGCAGGGGAAGGTTTTCCGTTTGATTATCTTCAAAATAGCTCAATCCATGCAAACGAGCCGCTTTTTGTATCGCACTATTCAAAAGATAGAGAGTGGGCATTTGTATTTACGGGATATGCTTCGGGATGGTTAAAATCTAATGAGTTTGTAGTTTTAAAAGATGAACATATAGATGAGTTACAAAAGGCGCAAAAAGTGGCTATTACCGTTGAAGATAGCCCGATATACGATACTCAAGGAAACTTTTTATTTAAATCAAAGGTCGGTATGATTTTCCCCTTAATATCTGAAGAAAAAGATACCTACACTATACTTAGTATCTCATCATTTAAAAACGCAAAACCGCTCTTTTTAAAATCAAAAATATACAAAGATATAGCGACAAAAGATGTGCTCTCACTTAGTAAAAATAGTCTTGTATCTATAATAAAAGAGGTTTCAAAAACAAACTATGGATGGGGTGGAATGTATGAGCAGAGAGATTGTTCATCAATGCTTAGAGATATGTTCGCTCCATTTGGTATATGGCTTCCTAGAAACTCCTATCAGCAGAGTAAAATAGGCGAGACAGTATCTCTTGAAAATTTATCGGATGATGAGAAGATAGAGACCATAAAAGAGAGGGCTATACCTTTTGAGACGCTTCTGTACAAAAGGGGACACGTTGTTCTTTATGTAGGCATCTACAACGACGAAATAGTAGTATTTCATAATACATGGGGCATCAAGACGAAAAATGAGAAAGATGAGGGCAGGGTTATAATAGGAAAGCCGATTTTTAGCTCTTTAAAACTTGGGAAACACCAAGAAAACTATGATGAAGAGGCTGAGATACTTAAAAATCTGACAAGTATGAATATCTTGACAAAATGATTTTGTAGTTTCTGTTAGGCTTTTATGTCTAACAGTGACCCCAGTATATCATCTTGTGTTTTTATGGCTGTCACATTCATCGCTGTTGCGTTTTGAACTATTATCTGGTCTGTAATCTCTTTTGAGAGCTCACTCTGGCTGCTAAGAGAACCGTTATCATCAGCTTTGCGTACGTTTGGCGTAACGGAATTCTCACTACTTTGAATTCTAACATCCGTAGGCACATATCTGTCACTGTTTACATTCGCGACATTGTTTGCGCTACTGTTCATCATTGTCTGATGAGCCTGCAAGGATGATATATTGTTAGAAACATTCATAATAAGTCCCTTCTGCCTGGTTTCGTATATTGTAGTCCTAAAGAGCTGAAATAATAATTACTTTAAAAAATTAAATATTAGTGTAGTTGGGCATTTAATTTAATCTCTCTAGTGCTTCTTTGAACAATATACTGACCGTTTAGAGAATTTTGTCTGAAATGAGTGCCATTTAGTCCGGCAAGTTCAGAGCCCTTCATGATGTTTGAAAACTCTGCACCTGGATTAACCTCTTGAAGCTCTTTTATCTCTTCATCATTTATATGAAATTTAGTTCCGGCAAAGATAGCTAATCCGCCGTCGATAATACAGCCATCGCCAAGTGGAATGCCACATGTAGAGTTTGCTCCCAGGAGCGTATTTTTGCCGATTGATATCGGGTTGCCGTCTGTTCCGCTAAGAACACCAAGGATTGACGCTCCGCCTCCGACATCGCTTCCTGCTCCGACAATAGCAGAGCTTGAGATTCTTCCCTCAACCATTACAGGACCAGTCGTTCCCGCATTGAAGTTTATGTACGATGCTCCAGGCATTACAGTAGTTCCGGCTGCTAATTGCGCACCAAATCTTACTTTGGAAGTATCTAAAATTCTTGTATTGTCGGCGGGAATAATGTGCTGTAAGAATCTTGGAAATTTGTCTATAAAGTCAATATGAGGATATTCGTTTGATAGTTTTAATTCAATCTCAAATTCACGAAGATAATCTAGCTCAATAGGCTGTCCGTTTGACCAAGCGACATTTGGAAGTGCCCCAAACGCACCGTTTAAGTTTATACTTCTTAGTTCAACTTTCGCTTGAGATAGAGCATATAGTTTCAAATAAGTTGCTTCAACACTCTTAAGAGGTTCATCCGCAAAAATAAACGTTACTTTAAATTCACCCTCCAAAGAGCCGCTGTTCATTATTTGGTTATATAGAGCCGAGACAACCTGAATATTTTTGTGAGCATCACCGTAAGCTTCATCCGCATAAGGCGTAAAAGCGTTTAGGCAGTTTTTTAAAAACGAAGCGTTGATATTGCATACAACTTCACTTTCACTGAAATCTATCTCAACGCCTTGCTCTGCGAGTGCTCTGATGAAAATAGCCGCACTCCCGAAGTTTTCATCCCAGTTTATTATAGGGTAGGTAGCTTGAAGTGATTTTGTAAGATTCAGCTGCCCCATATCTACTCTACATATACCAAATGCCAGGGGGTCTTTGTAACCCTTTACTGTTGATTTAATATTTTGAATAAGTGCCTTAAAAGCATCTGTAGTTTGAATGATTTCCATGAATTCTCGCTTAAATAATTTGTAAAAAGAATTATACTTAAACATTACTAATAGCAATTTAGTATATACTTTGCACATGAATAAGTGGATTGAACTTTTAAAAAACAATGATATTGTCGGTATAAAAAAGTATATAAAAGATGGCGCGGATGTAAATGAAGCCAATGATACGGGAGAGTCTGTTCTGGCTTCTTCGTTAAGGTATGGGTGTGATTTTGAACTCATCTTGCTTCTAGTAGAGAGCGGTGCAGATATATATGATTTTGATGAAGAGGGAGTAAGCATTTTTGATATGGCTGTTACCTATAACAATATTGAAATGGTAAAGTATCTTATATCACAAGGTATCGATGTCAACAGCACAACCAGAAGAAGCAGATTTACTCCTCTTATGGCAGCTGCTTGCTATGGACGACTTGAGATTGCAAAACTTCTCTTAGAACATGGTGCAGACAAAAATGCTGTTGATTTAAAAGGAATCAGCGTGACGGATTTTGCAAGAAAAACAAACAAGAAGAGCATTTTGCTTCTTCTTCAATACGATGAGAGCGCGCCAAAAAACATAAATTATGCAAGATAAACGTTAAAAACTCTTCTTTTTAGCCTTATGATACGTCAAGCAGTTTTACAAAACTTTTGTAACTCTGGACTATCTGCTCGTTTTTTTGGCTCTGTATATAAAACTCTATAGCCTTTTTACCAAGCCTCGGAATCTCGTTTTTAACAGCCCAGCTACTTACTGTTCCCTCTGGAATTTCTAATATACTGGCAAGATCTTTTTGTGTAATCTTCAGCTCGTTGCATATCTCTTTGACAACATTGCTTTTTTGTTTAGGTTTTTTGAGGGTTTTTTGCGTTTTTAGTATTGTGCTATTTACAGGCTCTTCTTTTTTCTCTTCTTCTTGCGTCTGCTTAACATCACTCTCTTTGGTGTGTTTTTTAATCCAGTTTAGAACCTCTGAGGCTGATATTAGCCAATCTCTACTGTTAAATTTTGAAACAATATCTGTTGTAAAGAGGGACGCGTTTTCTCTTGCAAACTCTTCATTGCCTAGTTGGTAAAGTATTGAAAATGAGAGTTGTTGTGCAGCACTTCCCGAATGACCCCAATCAAAGCCGTTTTTTGATAAAGCAAAGATGTCGTATCTAAGTGGCAGTTCTAATTCGCCGTATGTTACATACTTTGTACCCAAAAGCGTTTTATGCCCTTTGAAAACATGATTATTACGCATAGTAGCCATTCGTGCCTCTTATATTTTAAAAGTATAGTGATGCTCTTCACTTTTAATTTCCTCTTTTTTATCAAGAAACAACAGGCGATAAGCAACATATGTAAACAAACAGAGCAATAAGAGTGCCAATAACCAAATTATCATAGCGATATCCCTTGATTTTTACTTATTGAGAGAAGATCGGCAATAAAACCATTATATTAAATTATATTATATGCTATGTTTGAATTTTCCAGAAAATCGGTAAATAGTTTAAAATTTTTATCGACGAGTACTTTATCTGAAGCACATAATGATATTTCGACAGATGCGCCCTCTACACTCAGTATAGGCAAGGAGGAGAGCTCAATCTCGGATGGAACTTTTTTCATAAGGTCTATAAGCGTGTTTTCACTTGTTTTGGCGAGGAGCGTAACTCTATATTTTTGTACAGAGGTGCTAAATAGACGCGCTATAACAGAGCTGATCATAGGGTGTGCCATTTGTGGAAATCCGGGAGTAAAAAAGAATCTCTCTTGTAGAGAAAAACCTGACATATTATTGATGGGATTTTGCAGAAGGTCTGCATTTTGAGGCAGATCAGCCATGTGAACTCTGTGAGGGTAAGCCTCGTCGCCAAACCTCTCTATGATGTCTTCTTCAAATTTTTTGTGTCGTTGCAATGGCTCTGAGGTAAAAACTTCTGCCGCAATAGCTCTTGTTAGGTCATCAGGAGTAGCGCCGATGCCGCCAAAAGAGAACATAACACTCTGCGAATCATCTTTTACCAATCTGTATATTTTTTTTATCAGCTGCTCATCATCTTTGATAATAAAAGAGGCAAAAAGTTCGTGTCCATATTTTTGAAGTTCATTTTTTAAAAATTCAAAATGTTTATCTTCTCTGCGTCCGTTTAATATCTCACTGCCGATTATACATGCGTAAAAGTTCATTTTTATCTGCTGCTTTATTTTTTTTATGTATTATACTGAAAACAGTTAAGGAAAAATAGATGTCATATGCACAGCAACTAGAAGAGTTAATAACAAAAAACGTTATTCCGGATATTGACGATAGATTGGATGAAATTTTTGAAGAGATTTCCGAGAGTAAAGAAGCCGGTGAGGATTTAAAAGAGGAGATAGAGGAGCTTCGCGAATTTAAAGCAGACTTACAAGATGTTCTAGAAGATTTAAAAAGCGGAGATATGGAAGAAGATGAGTGTAAAGAGCTTATAGATGATATTTTAGAGGCTCAAAAAGAGTCTCAAGATGATGATTTTGGATTTGAAGAGGATTGATTCTCTGTAGTTTTGCATGTCGATTTGATATGTAAGACTGCGTTAAATTAGGCTTGGTTATGATGTTTCATTATATTTAAAATCTCTAAAGTTTTTGTGACATCATAAATAGCACTATGGTACTGCTCCTCATCAAACTCGATATTGTAATGTATACAAGTCTCAACGAGTTTTGGGTTTTTTAGATTGCCTCTAACATTAGTAGCTTTAACAATTTTTTTATTCTCTTTCATAGTACAAAAATGATTCTCAAAGCAGAGCAGCTTACCAATGTGACGAAGTTCAAATGAGATGTTATGAGCTACAAGAGTTTTAGCATTTTTACAAAATTCTATAAAGTCTGTGTCGTTTTCAAAGCACTCTTCATACTCCACATCTTTTCTAAGTCTCTCTATCCTATCGGGAGAGAGTTTATGTACTGCCAGTGCATGAGGATTTACTTCATACTCAGATAAATAGTAACGATGAAAGGTGTCTATAACTTTGTACTCATTATTTATAAGCTTGACACGAAACGCGGCTACTTCTATGACATCATGAACATTGGCAGAGTTTGTTTCAAAATCTAAGATAATCACTTACTTTCCTCACTGCTCAGTACAAACCAATTTTTGTCCTTAGTTGTTACTACCTCTTTTTTACTAGTTGTATCAATCAGTTGTTTAATGATAGTGGCATTTTTAATCATTTTGTTCACCGCTCCAACCTGTTTTGAAGCTTGAGGCCTATCTACAGGTGTTATGGGAATCCAGTTCTCATCTGCAGATGCAGCGCTTGTCAGAAAGAGTGATAGCAAAAGTGGCAGTAACAGTTTCATAAAACCCTTTTTTAGTGAAATGATACAGTAATGATTTTAAACTCGAAGCATCTTCTTTTTTAAAAAGTGAAGAAAAACTTTAAGTCTAATAAATTTGGTCTCTAAATACTTCAAACTATTCTCCTGTATTTATATCTTAATATTTGGAACTCTTTTAACTTCAATTTTAAATCCTTCGCTTAAGCAACATTTTGCAAGTTATTCAAGATATTTGACAATTAACACACATTATGTGATTTAATTTGAATATACAGTATTAAACGAACACTCAAACTTTAAGAATTTTATAGAATTTTTCTCTTTTTTGTTGAATATATGACAATTTGTCATATTGTTTGTTAAATAACTAACAAACAAAATGTAAGTTATTTATGTGAAGTAAGGTTGTTTTGCATATAATGTAGTTGAATAAATAGTTATACCTTAAGTAAAGGATAAATTAAGTGCAAATATCTGAGTTAAGAGAATATCAAGTAGAGTTTGAGAAGTTCAGAACCAATATAAATTCGGAATTCAAAGGATTGTTTAAGCTCGTTGACAATTTCAAGAAGGATTATCCTTCTGAAAAAATTCGTTCTTTAAGTCTTGACGATTTTGTGAGCGGAAAGGGCGATTCTACTACATTTTGTAATCGAATAGAAAATGAATTAAATGATTGGGGTAATATTCATGGTAGCACTGCCAAAAAATTTGGAATTTATTATGGTGTTGATGGCAGTAATAAAGAAAAAAAATATAGAATAGGGAAAGCAACCTTTGGGTCATCTATTGACAAAGCATTTGAAAATGTAAAATCATCAATTGTTGAGTTAATAAAAAATGATAATAATTTTGACCTATTAAAAAATAATCCTATTTCCCCCATGTTTAAGGGGAAGATTTTATCTATATATTTTCCAGAGAAGTTTCTGAATATCTTTTCTGCCACTCATTTGAATTATTTTATAAATGTGCTTGGTTTAGAGAATAATTCAAAATCTGAAATAGATAAACAATACCAACTGTTAAAATTCAAAAATAATGATTTTGTAATGAAAGGCTGGAGTATTTTTGAATTTAGTAAATTCTTATAT
>NZ_JAVVFL010000052.1:0-11042 GCF_032250635.1 Sulfurimonas sp. | reverse complement strand
TTGGTTAGCATACCTAAAAGCTACGAAAAACTTTGTTTTTCGAGAATTACAAGGTTTATATTACACACTCTTCATGAAAGTGCGTAACATTAGTTATTTATCCTGTTCTTTTATTGAAATTGAGCCCATGACTTCAAAAGTAGCGCTTGAGTCAATCTCTGCATGCGAGAGTGTTACTACGTCAAGCGAAAATCTCTCAAATATCTCTGCAATTGCGCGGCGCAGTTTAGGATCAACAATAACAACGACAGGAGATACTCCTTTTTGAAGGAGCTCTGCCGCCTTCGCACTTGTTGCCTGAATAAGAGCATTTATTTCGCCCACATTTAGCATAAGGTTTCTCGTACCGTCACGCTCCTGAGACTTCTCAAGCATCAGCTGCTCTGACGCCGTATCAAATGTAAGAAGCCTTATTACCCCATCTTCGCCGGAATATATTTTTGTAATAATTCGCGAGAGTTTTGCGCGAACCTGTTCGGTAATGATGTCTACATTCTTGGTAAACTCGGCAACATCCGCAATAGTCTCAAGGATTGTGAGCATATCTTTAAGAGGAATCTTCTCATGCAAAAGAGCTTTGAGAACCCTCTGCACAAGTCCGATAGAAGCAACCTTTAAAGTATCATCCACAATAATAGGGAAATCACTTTTGAGTTTGTCGATTAGTGTTTGAACCTCTTGACGAGTTAAGAGATCCTCGGCATTTTTCTTGATGAGCTCGCTCATGTGGGTAGAGATAACCGTAGCTGGGTCTACAACCGTATAGCCGTTGATAATTGCATCTTCTTTTAACTCAGGCGCAATCCAGAGAGCTTCAAGTCCAAAGGCAGGCTCCTTTGTTGGCTCTCCTTTTATCTCGCCGGTTGCCATGCCGCTGTCCATTGCCAAAAATTTGTCAGGCATAATTTTGCCCTCACCGATAGGTATTCCCTTAAGCAGTATTTGGTACTGTTGCGGTTGCAGGTGAAGATTGTCCCGTATGCGCACTTGAGGCATTAAAAAACCAAAGTCTGATGCTATCTTTCTTCTCATGGAGCGGATTCTCTCTAAGAGATCTCCTCCTTGAGCGCTGTCTGCCAAACGGATCAGCTGATATCCCAGAGTAAGTTCGAGCATTTCAACCTTTAGTATATCCTCTAGAGCAATCTCCTCATCTTTGGCTATCTCTTCGTGTGATTTTGCAGGACGCCGAGCCTTCTCTTTGGCTTCTTGCTCCTTTGTTTTTGATAATATATTGTTAACGTCAAGTATAGTCAGTTCGCCTTTTTCGTACTTATAGATAGACCAGCCAAGAAGTGCAAACATAATTCCAACAAATCCCATAGATGCTGTTGGCAGACCAGGAACAAGAGCAAAAAGAATCATAATGAAACCTACAATCATCATGATTTTAGCATTGCCCATTATTTGGTTAATAGCTCCGTCTGCGAAGTTGTCTCCCTCTCCTGAAGAGCGTGTTATCATGATACCGGTGGCGGTAGAGATGATAAGTGCCGGAATCTGTCCGACAAGACCATCCCCGATAGTTAAAAGAGTAAAAACAGAGGCACTATCGCCCACGCTCATATCATGTTGAAAAACTCCTATAAGAAATCCGCCGATGATGTTGATGAGAGTAATGATAATACCGGCAACCGCATCGCCTTTTACAAATTTACTCGAACCGTCCATCGCCCCGTAAAAATTTGCATCCTGAAGGATATCGGCTCTTCTTCTTTTTGCTTCCACATCATCTATAAGCCCGGCGTTTAGGTCGGCATCAACCGCCATCTGTTTACCGGGCATAGAGTCAAGCGTAAAACGAGCAGCAACTTCCGCAACTCTTGTTGAACCTTTTGTGATAACCATAAAGTTTATAAGAACCAAGATTGAGAAGACGACGATACCGATGACATAGTTTCCGCCAACAACAAAGTTTCCAAAGCTATTAATGATGCTACTTACCGCATCGGGTCCTTCATGACCATGGCTTAAAATCATCCTTGTTGTAGCAATGTTCAGAGCAAGCCTAAAAAGTGTAAGAATAAGGATAAGTGTCGGAAAAGTTGTTAAATCGGTAGGTTTTGGAACATAGAGCGATATAAGTAAAATCAGTACTGCAAGTGCCATGGATATAGTAAGCATAACATCAAGCAAACCGGAGGGCAGGGGAACGATAATGATGGCTAAAATTGCCATTACAAAAACAACTACACTTAAATCTTTTTGACCAAGCAAGAAGTTTAGGGTAATGCCGATTTGCTGCCTAGTTGTTAATTTTTTTGCCAAGTTTTTACTCTAATACGTCTGCTAAAGTTAAATCTGCTAAAAAAGAGTCTATCTTACCTTGTAGTTTATTTAAAAATGGCCATATCGAGCACATAGAACCTTTGTCTAGCGGGCAGCTCTCAAGGGATGGTGCGCAATCAAAAACAGTTGGAACTTTGCCCTCAACAGAGGACATTATCTGCAACATGCTTATATCTTTTGGCTCACGCGCAAGCGCAAAACCGCCGTTGACGCCTTTATACGATTTTAAAATTCCATGTTTTGCCAGTGACTGCAAGATTTTTGCTAAGAAACTTTTTGGAATTGAGAGTTGGTTTGAAAGTGTTTCGCTGTCCACCGGAGCAGAGGCTTTCGCCAAAACTATAAGGGAGAGTATCGCATACTCACTAGCACGGGTTATTAGCATATTATTACTTTAATTAAATTTTCGTAAATTATATCAAAAGAAGTTGAAATAAAAGAATAAATTAGATACTATTTCACTTCAACTTTATACACTGATCTGTATAACTGTTAGATTAATATACCTTTTGGAGGCTATCATGGCTTTAGATTTGGCTAAAAAACAAGAAATTGTTGCAAAATACGGTCGTAAAGAGAATGACACTGGTTCAAGTGAAGTTCAAATTGCACTATTAACAGAGAGAATCAGTGAACTAACTGAGCACTTAAAAGTGTTCAAAAAAGATCACGCATCAAGACTCGGTCTTTTAAAATTAGTAGGACAACGTCGCCGTCTTATGAAATACTTTAAAAGAAAAGACAAAGATGCTTATCTTAAACTTGTAGCAGATTTAGGTATTCGCGACAATATCTAAATAAATTAAACGAAGCTTTTTTGCTTCGTTTTTCTATTTAATTTTTATTCTTCCATTTCTTCTTTACTAACATTGTAATCAACACCATTAAAAAAATCTTTCATTACTACATTAAGTGCCAAAGAAATTTTATATAAATGCTCTAAATTAAAATGTTTTTTGTTGTGATAGATTTCTGCAACAGAGATGAGCCCTACTGATTTCAGTCCGATTGCAAGAGCTAAATCAAGCTGTGTGATCCCTTTTTCCTTTCTTATACGCATTACATTTGCACCAATAGTTCGATAAAGTGTATCGATATCTTCTTGATTTGCTATTTTGTGCATAAACTACCTATAGTTAAAGTTAATGTAAGTGTAATATCAATACAATCTAACATCAACTAACTATGGTTAGTTAGATTCAACATTAGGATAAAAAATGAAAAGAATAGCGTTGGCTGTTTTATTGGCAAGTGGTTTGATGGCTGCGGATAGTGGTATGTATGTTGGGCTAGATGTAGGAAATACTAAGTTTGATATGAAGGCTTCAGCTAACGGTGTTAGTGTAGAAGAGAGCGATGACGGCGGGTCTTTAACTTTAAAGCTCGGTAACTATCTTGATAAAAACAGTCGTGCATATATAAGTTATCAAAATATCAATGTTGATGGGGGAGATGGTTATCATTTTGGAATCGGATATGACTATCTAATCGGAGATAACGATATTAAGCCGTTTGTTGGTGGTTATGTTGGGTACGGTTCGGCTGAAGTTGATGGTTATTCAGAATTAGATATTTCAGGAGTTGTGTACGGTGCGCAAGCTGGTGTAAACTATGCAATCAATGATAATTTTTCAGTTGAAGCTGGTTATCGTTATATGAAGTCAAACATGGAAGATACAATAACTGTAAGTGGTGTTGATGTAAAATTGGAAATTGACCCTATTTCAAACTGGTTTGTTGGCGTAAACTATAAATTTTAGTTTTTAATTCTCCTGTTGCCATGCTCTCTCAAGCATGGCAAAGTTTAAATGATTTACAAAAATATCTCTATTGCTCTTTTTAAATCTTCCTCGGTATCTATTCCAAAACCTGTACTTGTTACTTTAACCATGCTTATCTTCTTTTGATGGTAGATCGCACGAAGCTGTTCTAGTTTTTCAATATCTTCAATAGGCGCATCATCAAGATCGCAAAACTCTTTTAAACCCATAAAATAGGTACTTTACAGGTTGTGAGTTTAGACTTCTTTTAACAAGAATTGTACTAAAAATCTGTATCTATAAAATAATAAAATCTAATAATACATCAATATTAAAACACTACTTCTGCGGCTTAAGAATAGACAAAAGGCACCTTGATTTTAGTTCAATCTGTACCTATACTGTACCTTTTATTTGGAGGTGTTCGTATGACTAATACGGCAAAACAGGGAGTGTTTACAACGGTATTGAAAAATGGCTGTACCAATTTTTACATAAAGTACAGTTTGAACAATAAGCAGTATAAAGTAAAGTTAGGTTCAGATGAAGATGGATGGACTGTAAACAAAGCCTATAAAGAGCGTCAGAAGCGTATAAGCAATAATGTGGCATCAGTATCAAACCGTACATCTTTGAAGTTTTGTGATGCCTTTGAAAGCTATATGGACAGCATATCTTTTAAAACTGATTGTTACAATAGTAGAAGCAGATATAAAACGCATCTCAAAGACAGTATTGGTCATTACAGGCTTGGAGATATTACACCTTTATTGCTTCTAAAGCTAAAATCTAAACTAGCAGAAGAAGATACAGTAAAAACAGGAAAGCCATTAGCACCCAGAAGCATAGATGGAATGATAGATTTAGTTAATCAAACTTATAATTTTCACATTCGCATAGGAAGCTATAATGGAACTTCTCCAGCTACGCCTAAACTTGTATCAAGGTTTTCGATTGATAACAGCAGACTAAGCTTTTTATCTAAAGAAGACTATGCAAATTTAATGCACCGTTTGGAACATCGCACGGAATTTTACATAAACACAAAACCTCACATAACGCAGCAGTTAAAGCTATTTGTCATGTTGGGTGTAACTACAGGTGGAAGAAGAGGTACTTTGTTGACAATAAAAGTGAAAGATATAAACTTTAAAGAGGGAACGATATTGCTCCATAATCATAAAGTAGGCAGAATATATCAGGGGTATATTCACCCAGCAATAAGAGAGTATTTGCTTGAAACAGTTGCTACATTGTCAGCCGAGCACTATCTAATTGGTGGTAAAGATAAGCCTCTTTGTGCAACTACAATAAGTAAAAGGTTGCAGCCTATCTTAAATGATATGTTTAATGTTGGTGTAACTGATAGAAGGGAGCGTGTAGTGTTGCACACATTACGCCATACTTTTGGCTCATGGCTGGCTCAAGCAAATACATCTCTGTATCAGATTATGAAATTACTGGATCATTCCCAAATATCGCAAACTCAAGTTTATGCAAAGCTACTGCCAAACAGCGGTGCTGATGAAGTTTCTAAGTTGGATATTTAGAAACTTCATTACAAACTGACAACAACCATGCCGTAATTCAAAAAAATACGGTTTTCATACTCTTTTTAGTTATAATATGTGCATAGATAAAGGATTTAAAAAGTAGCAGCAAAGGGTTCATCCAGTACCTAGTCTCTGCTACCTTTTAAGTGCTCATGATGACTGAAACTGGATACTTCTACTCGTCTGCTTAAATTTATTGATCTGAAGTGCGAGATGGAAGAATCACTAATATCAACTGCGTTTGATAACATAAAAAGCAAATTAATCGAGTATGATACTCAATTTAACACCCAATTTAGACCAATCACAGACACTCAAATCACAACAGTTGAGATAAGCCCCACAGGTAGCGGCAAGAACAACTTTTACAAAGATAGTTCAAATACTCTCATGCTTATGCCCTCAAACGCTATGGTCATCCAGAATGGTGGACTAGTATCAACAAAAAAAGCAGAAGAACTCCAAGGGCAGGGGCAGACTTTTAGAATTGCGTGGAATCAAATAGATGCTAATAAATGCGACTATATGACCTACGATAAGTTTTATGGTCATGTGGTAGATGGTCGTGCATCTGCTGCAAACTTCAACATAATCATCGACGAAGCCCATCTGCTCTTTGCAAGCGATAATGAACGCTACCAAAAACTAGCAAAGGTACTTTTAGACCGAACAATAAACTTTAAAGAACTCAAGCTCATCTCAGCCACGCTGAGAGTTGAAAGCTTTGCGCTCTTTAATCATACATTTGACATGAATGTCTACCAGAAGAAAGACTTTGCCCCTCATGTTTACTTTACCAGAGTATTTCCAAAAGTAGAACCAAAAGAGCGAACCTTAATATTTATCAACTCAATAGATAAGATGTACCAAATTGAGAATCACTTAACGAAACAGTATGAAGGCATCAAGATAATGACACTTAGCTCAGGAAGTCCACTCCCAAGCGAGCAGGAGATTGAAGAGTATAATGTCATTATGTCCACATCGGTAATTAGGCAAGGCTATAGCATTGAAAATACTATCAACAAGATTATAATCTACAATGTAAACAACTCAGAAGGTGCCATAGGAATACTCCAATACATGGCAAGACCAAGAAACCAAACTCCAGCAGTGTATGTAATCATGGCAAAAACGCACTTTAACCTCATGAATAGACCAGAAGCTAGAGAAGAGCTAGTGCCTAAAGAGTTTGTAGAGGATATTATTAAGAAACAAGCTATATCAGATGATGAAAACACTACAACTGCTATAGCTCTAGCTGTAGAGTCATGGGCTGCAAAAGTGCATCAAGCTAAATACTTCAACAATCCAGTACTCAGCAATTATCTTTTTGAGAAAGAGATGAAGAATATAGAGCTTTATATGACAGGTGGAGAGTATATGAGGCTCTCAATTAATAGCTTTTTACCACATGCCACAATCGATGTTGATGCAAAGCTAAAGACTACCGAGGCTATAAAATTTACTAAGCTTGACATATCAGATTATAAAGAGAAGTTGCTAAAACTTGAGACAGTAGAAGATGTGCAAGCGAAAGTACTCGAATTTATAGAAGAGATTAAAGATGCTAAGGACATTGAAAAAGTAGACAAAAAAAGAATCATCGAAAAACTAGAAAAAATCAGTAAAGTTGAGCCTTGCAGAGACTTTACAATGGATGATATACTTTATAGATACACGGACACTATTATAGTGCAGCAGATGGTAGATGAGGATACTTTTAAAAGGTGTGGATGGCATAAGCTTAATCTTAAATTGGATGTTAATGGTCAAAATAACTATACCTACAGAGACAAAGTAGTTCTAGAGTCTAAAAAAGATAGATTATTGAATATAGCTGACCAACAGGAGGCATCTAAGATAACCCATAAATTTAAGAAGATGCGCAATAGAGTAAAGGCTAGTAAAGCAGAGGGTGTAAAACTATTAGAACGGATGTATATCTTTGACAAATATTATACAGATGCAAAAACTAAAAAATCAGTAAAAATTAAAGCAAAAACAAGCAATAAAACCGAATATGTGATTATTACTTCACTTTATACAGTGAAAAATAGCTGGTATTTTAAAGCGAATCCTTAAAAACTTATACAGGATAACTTTTTTTAAAAACCCTCTGAAACTCCACATTATAGGTGGTTTTATATGATTTATTTTTACTACCATTTATTATATAAAAAAGAAATTTTTTTTGTGACATTTACACAAGCAAAAATCCAGCAAGTTAGACAGACACTCTCTGCATGTGTAGATAAACTTCTACATAGAGGGTGTGTCTAATTTGTCTAACTCTATTAGACTCAATGGTATATAAGTAGCGTTATTAATTTAGTGGTTCAAAAAAATTCACTATCGGTACATCAAGAATTCTGCTAATTTTATAAAGTTGTCTGATGTTAAAGTGCTGATTATTTTTTCTGATTTCTATGGAGCCTAGATAAGAAGCACTGCTGTATCCCATTTCAGTTGCCAATTTGAGCTGACTATACCCTTTGGCTTTTCTGATTCTAACAACATTGGATGAGATTACATTGAGTAATTCGTCCGCTTCGATATCCAACTGTCCATACATGCTTTTTTAACACCTTATATATTGTTGAATTGTATGATTTCAGCTGATTTTAATGCAACCATATATATAGTGTTTCAAATAGTTTAAGGATGTGAAATGAAAAGTTGTATTAAATACCTAGTGATTATAGGCATGGTATCCGTATCATCAATATTAGCACAAGATAATTATTATGGAAGTGGTAACGGTAACTCTGGCTATAAGAGCAATTCTGGACAAACATATCAATATGATATGAATAACGGCAACGACAGGTTAAAATATAGCACTGATACTGATGCACAACAAAGGGATATGAGAAGCAATATGTACGATAATAGTGCCAATATTGACCGCCAAAGAGATGGAGCTACGGGACAGTATGGTGGCGGGATTTATGGGAATTAAATTATTTAGAGCAAAAAAAATACAAAGAGCGTTTATGAAAAATAAGATTTTACTTAGTGGGTTAATAATTGCAGGAGTTTTGTTTAGTGGGTGTAGCAGTACTACACAAAGCATTGCTATCCCAGATATAAGTAAGCCTATCCCTATAGATAAATCCATTATTGAGATAGAAAGAACTAGCTCTATAGTTGGCGGAGGAAGAAATCCATATTTGTATTCTAATGATAAATTAATTGGTGAAATAGGAAATGGTGGAACATTAACATGGTTAACGGAAGGTAATCAATTAGAATGTATACGTTTAGAATATAACCGTTTACCTCTTATCGTAGATCCAATTATATGGGATGAAAAGCCGATAAGATATCAATGTTTTACAACTAAATCGGGAGAAATTATTAAACTTGAACTGGATTTTTTAGGTAATAGAATTAATAAAAAATCAAACGAAAAAGAATCAGCAAAATCAATAGAAATTACTAAAATTTCTAATATCTCAAAATCAGATACAAAACATGATACATTAGCCTTATTAAAAAATGCAGTTACAAGTGAACTTGGTAATAAATTAGTAACTGAAAATGCTGATAAATCAATTGAATTGTTTATTGAAGAATATCAAGAGGGCAATGCTGCAAAAAGATGGCTTGCTATTACAAAAGAAGGTTCTACTTTATTAAAAGTTAAAGTAGTAATTAAGAAAAACAATGAAATCATAGATACTTATATAACGAGGTTAGCTATTGTGGAAGGTGGTTTGCTTTCTGTTGGAGCAGATATACTTGTATTTGATTATGCAGGTAAAGATATCGCAAGTTATCTGATAGGTAAATAAATAAAAAAATATGTGTCACACACACTTTTGTGCATTTTTTTAGTTTTTATTTAAAAAAGAGCATTAAAAAAATCAGGGGTTAGAGTATGAAAAATAAATTTTTATTGATATGGCTGCTAGGATGTAGTAGTTTACTTGTAGCGCAAGAAACTGATTATGAAAAAGAAAGAGCTGCTAAAGCTAAAGCTAGTGTAGATGCAATCATGGCAACAATAGATAAAGCAGCAGCTGTATGGGATGCAAAAAAAGCGTGTGATAGTGGTAGTGCTCTTGCGTGTAACAATCTTGGGGCTATGTATTCCAATGGCACTGGAGTGAAACAAGATAACTTCAAAGCCGTTGAGCTTTATACTAAAGCGTGTGATGGTGGTGAGGTTGTTGGATGTGGCAATCTTGGGGTTATGTATTCCAATGGCATTGGGGTAAAACAAGATTACTTCAAAGCCGTTGAGCTTTATACTAAAGCGTGTGATGGTGGTATTGGTGATGGGTGTAGCGTTCTAGGGAATATGTATCGGTATGGTACTGGGGTGAAACAAAATAAAAAATTGGCATTAAAATATTATGGCATGGCGTGTGATATGAAAGATGAGTTCGGATGTGAATCTTATGCGGAACTTAAAATATCCCATTAAATTTTTTTTATTGTGCTTTAACTAAACCATCTTGGAATCCATTATATAATTTGATACACCAATTATTATAAACATTTAATTTACTTCCATGCATTTGTAGAAGTTTTTTTTGTAGAATATTTCTCAAGGTGGCAACATCAGCTTGATATGATTGAAAATCACTTGTATAACCCATCTTTTCAGCTATTTGCAATACAAGAATATTCATTTCTGAAAATGCTTCAGCATCACCTCCAATCTCCTCTGCATACACCTTACATATTGCTCCTCCAGCAGAACTTATAAGAGCCGTTTCTTTCATCGAAGCCGCTTGAAGTGATAAATTTAAAAACGATACAACAATTAAAATTTTTATGGCTTTCATTTTGAACCTTTTCTTGTTTTGATAAATTATAGCATTGTTAAAATAGAACATAAACTTACTCCTCTAACTTACTCCTCAGTGAGCGAATCTCCACTTTCTACTTAAATGCTTACATGTAAAGTCAAATTTAGCTGATACAGTAATTTAACACAATATCCAATTGCCACTTAACAATAAATATGTTCAATTATTATTTGTTATTTATTTGTTGTTGTTTTAACCAATTTTACTCATTATGTTCTTCTAAAAGCTAGTTGCTTGAATTATACAAATGTCTCAATACTTATACCCTTGCATCCACTCAATACTTCCTCAACACTTACATAATTACCACATGAGTGGATAAAGGTTTCCAAATTTCCAAATTTTCCCGCATGTCTATAGTTACACATATCACACAGGCTCTACACAAAGATATCCCCCCCCACACCATACACAACACCTACTAATAAAATATTTACATGCTATTGCAGCAGCCAAGGTCTGCTTCAATAGTTCCACAAGCCACGGTCTTGTTCCACATTCGCCTACATGGTACGGCTCATACTCTATATCTTCAGCTTTATACTTTATTTATCTCTTGTTACATGTAGTCTTGTGTGTTGTGGGTGTATAAAGTGCCGTTCGTTCTTCACTTCACCATG
>NZ_JAVVFL010000264.1:0-1921 GCF_032250635.1 Sulfurimonas sp. | reverse complement strand
AAAAACAAGGTGTTAACTGAATAAGTTTCTGTCTATATAAGTGGGGTCATTCCAATTACCTGGTTTTGCAGATGCAAAATACTTTTCACTATCTCTTTCAAAAAATTGACATAAATAATTGCATTCACCATCTAAATTTTGCACACGATTTGTGTATTCTTTTAACTGTAAAGTTTTATCTAAAACTTTCTTTTTGTAATGTTTAAAACATTTCCAAACAGCACTTATTTCCTCTTTATCAATTTCTTGAAAATACTTGAAATTTTTCCATTCATCTACTATGTTATCTATTTCACTCATCCCACATTCCCCCTTTATTTTTTCAAAACTACCACCATCGCTAGCGTATCGAGCTTGCAGTATTTTAGCAGAGCACTTCTGTATTGCTCTTTTGTTGTTGCATTATCCATCTTTGAGAGTTTTGCAAACAACAGCTTTATGTTTGCATCAATAAGAAAAATCTAAAAGTTCTCTTTGTCTTTGCAAATCTTGGCTACACTCTTTAATAGTTTTAGCATCTATTCCTATCGCTTGTGCTCGCTCTTGAAATGACTCTAACGCTTTAAAAATCTCTCTAAGCATCGCATCTACTCTGCTTTTTTTGATGCTCTGGTTTTGTGCTATGGCGTAAAAATCATCTCTTGTAAAATCTAGCCCTTTAGCGTTGATGGTAGTGATATGCTGCGTTGCCAACCCCTTGGAGTAGTTTATATCATAGGCCGGGGAGAGCCTCCATTTGCCAAATTTATCCATGATAAAGGAGAAGTTTTTTGCATGGTCGTCAAAGTTATAAGCAAGAGCATTAAAGAGCATGCGACGAAATAGCTGCTCGATTTCTAGTTGGTTGTTACAAAGTACTCTTGTAAGCGCAAAAAGTTGCTCATACGAACTGCTTTGAGGCACTGAGATGTCTATGTGCATAAGAGCCGATGCAGTAGCGATGTGCAACTTCTCATCATCGGTATCTCTGTCAAACCGCTCTATTATAAGGTGGTGTTCCCCATTTTCTTCATGCAAGTAAACAGGCGGCACCACAATCCCGCACTCTTTTGCCATAAGCATATAGATATACTCTAGTCTTGTAAAATTGAGGCTCTCTTTTTCATAGTAAATTTCATCAAACTTTATAATCGCTCTTTTGTATCCATGAGGTATAGTTTTTGTGTTAAATCTTAGCGTTTTGGTTTGTGGGTTGTAGGTGATAAGCATCTTTGGTCTGCCGCCGCCAAGCGGAGAGACACTATCGATAATGTTCATAAAATTCTCTATTGAGCTTATCTCATCTTTGTCGTTTAAAATCTTTTTCATACTCTCATAGGCATTTTTTGCGTCCAACACATCCAAAACACTCTGATTATCTTCATGCTCTTTGGGGCGGTACTCTATGGCTCCCATCCCTCTGTCGCCTATAAATGCCAGTTTGTGCAAAAGTGTAATCTGGTTTTGTTTAAGACCTTTTTTTGAAAAATAGGTATCTATAAAAGCCATGCCATGCTTGTCTGGAAGCGAATCAAAAAACACGCCCGCCAATCCGCCGTAAAGATAAAAATTATCTGGATTTGTATAAACTCCGGTTGTTCTGGCAAGAGGAAGTTTTAGCGGCGAAATCTCTAAGGAAGATTTTTTAAACGATGTATCATACTCAAAGTAGATAGCGCCTTGATGGTAGATAAGCGTGCCGATTTTTTGACCGTAAATAAACGCATCAATCTCTGTGAGTTTAGTTTGCATCTTTTGCCTTTTTTACTCTTAGTCTCTGTTTTTTTGCTTTAGCCTCTCGAATCTCCTCGATGGAAGCAAATTTTTGGCTAAACAGCAGCCCTTGAATATTGGCATGCATCCCAAGTGCTACAAGAAGTTTAATGATATTTTCAAACGATGTGTTTTTATTTTTCAAAAATTTTGCATAGGCAGAAGATGA